>JBGUQP010000474.1:0-3109 GCA_045131145.1 Lachnospiraceae bacterium
CCACAAAAACAGACCCCTCCTGCACGGATTCAGGTCTGTTTTGCACTCATTTACCATCACACAAATCTATATATCCTTAAATGAACCGAGGAACCGTCCCCCCGGTTCATGGAAAATTATGAGCCACAAACTCCGTCCCCCTAGCTCACTTCATTACGACAAGTTCATATTCCCGTGAGCCGACCCCTAACTTCTGAGCGTGTTCCAGAGTCTCGGCCCAGGAAACGTTGGGATTGCTGTTATGCCACACATCTCCGTGGTCATGGAAATGTTCACTCGCCATGTTGTCACCCAGCTGGCTGTTCCTAATGGGTTCCGCCTTCTGGCATAAGTCTACACAGGCCTGGTCAAGAGCGACCGGATCAAATGATGCCAGCATCCCTATATCCGGAAGTATGGGAGCATCATTTTCCCCATGGCAGTCACAGTTCGGTGATACATCCGTTATAAGGCTTATATGGAAGCCGGGTCTTCCGTTCAATACGGCCGCGGTATATTCGGCCATCTTCATTCCCAGCAGCTGCGGTGCATGATCATTGATATTTTCGATCGCATCAAATGCACAGGCTCCGATACAGCGTCCGCAGCCCTTGCATTTGTCAGGATCTATCCATGCCTTGTTGTTTTTATAGACGATGGCATCGGAGCCGCATTCCTTTATACATCTTCTGCATCCCCTGCACAGGTCTTCCCTGACACGGGGCTGACCGCTCTTATGCTGCTGCATCTTACCGGCCCTGCTTCCGCAGCCCATACCGATATTCTTGATCGCTCCTCCGAATCCGGCCTGCTCATGGCCCTTGAAATGATTGAGGGAAATGAAAATGTCCGCATCCATCACGGCGCGTCCTATATAAGCTTCCTTACAATATTCCCAGTTCGGAACAGGCACGGCGATATCATCGGTGCCCCTTAGGCCGTCGCCTATTATGATCTGGCAGCCGGTTGTTACCGTGTTAAACCCGTTTATATTTGCACAATCCAGGTGTTCAAGCGCATGCTTACGGCTTCCGGGATATAAGGTGTTGCAGTCGGTAAGGAAGGGCAGCCCGCCGTTTTCCTTAACGACATCGGCAACCGCCTTAGCATAATTCGGCCTCAGATACGCAAGGTTCCCCAGCTCCCCGAAATGCATCTTGATCGCAACGAACTTGCCGTCCATATCGATAGAACCGATACCGGCCAACCGTATAAGCTTTTGAAGCTTTGCTGTAAGAGAAACACCCAAGACTGTCCTGAAATCGGTAAAATATACTTTTGATCTTTCCATTTATCCCTTCTCCTTTCCGCCTACTTCCTTACTATTTCATTCCAGAATTCTTCACCAAGCTTGGACATTTTATGTTCCTTGCTGCGAACGCACACATAGGTGGCATAAACATCCGGCTCGGTTATCCTCTTTATTATGATCCCATCCTTGATATAATCCGACACGGTTGCCGGAAAGATCGCAATTCCCAGGCCTGCACCGGTAAGCTCTATGGCATTCTGCATGTGTGCCAGCCGGCACCTTATCCGGGGCTTTATATCAAGAGGGGCAAACCATTCCTCTATCTCTCTTAACCTTGACGATCTTGAGGGTATGAGCAGGTCGCAGTTCTCCAGCTCCTTAAGCTTTATTGTCCTGCTCTTTTTCTTGGCAAGAGGATGGGAAGAGGGTATCATTGCAACCCAGGGCTCCTTATAAACCTCAAAACCGATGAGCTCCTCCGCGTCGTAGGGGGCTGTTATGACGGCTATCTCACTTAAGCCGCTCCTTACCCTGTGAACGACATCATCCGTGTTGCCGTTCCACAGATTATATTCTACCTTGGGGTGCTTCAATGCAAAGTCACCTATCCACTTCGATATTATCTGCGGTGCCTTTGCTTCAACGGCTGCGAGATAGAGAATACCCGAAAGCCCCTTCATATCCTTTATATCTTCCACGGACCGGTCGGCAAGAGCCGCTATCTGCGCCGCATACTGTCTGAACCGTATACCGGCCTCGGTAAGAGTCACGCCGTTGTTCTTTCGTATGAACAGCTTCTCTCCAAGCTCCTCTTCCAGATCCTTTATCTGGCGGCTTAAAGGAGGCTGCGCGATAAGCAGCTTTTCCGCAGCCCTGGTAAGGTTTCTTTCCTCTGCGACAGCCAAAAAGTACCGTATATGCCTTAGTTCCATGACATCTCCCTTCCTGTAATACTTTTTAAGTATATCAGCTGCTTTATAATATGTACAAGATTTATTCGAAAAATGAGCCCCTGACTCCGTCCCCCCGGCTCATTGTGGTATAATCAATGGATGAGCATGAAGAATATGTACTTTTTTACTTACGAAACCGATCTTCCCGCAGATGTGGGATATGAACTGTTCAGCCCGCCGCATATGGCTGCGATCATCGTGAGCCTGCTGATGATCGTGTCGATCACGGTCATGTATGCGGTATCTGCACCCCGCAGGAAGACTTCAATACGCAGACTTACTGCGATTATCCCGGTCGTACTGATAATAGTGAGGCTTACTTATGTCGTTTTGTACGGAGCATCCGTCGTTTACGAACTTCCGCTCCATCTGTGCAGCATGACCGGTTTTTTCTGCTTTATTTATGAGTTTTCCCTTAAAAGATCACCTTATATCCGCTCCGTGCTTGGCCAGGCTATGTATTCCCTCTGCCTTCCCGGGGCATTGATGGCTATCCTTTTCCCCAACGGCACGATCTACCCGATCATTCATTACATCTCGTTTGAGAGCTACCTGTTCCATATTCTTATAATCTCATATATATGTATAAGGATATATGATAAGGGGATTCAACCTTACGTCAGGGAAGCGTATAAGAGCATTGTTTTCCTGCTTGTTGTCATTCCTCCCATATTTCTGTTCAATGTTATATTTAAAACAAACTACATGTTTGTCATCTGGCCGTCAGCAGGCTCTCCGCTCTATGGTTTCTTCAGAATGGGCGGATATGCCGGTTACCGCATCGGATATGCAATTACGGCGGTATTTGTCATATATCTTATGAACATTCTTTATATACCCGTTCGTTTACTGCAGCGTCGATCAGGAAACGATATGCAATAAATCCGTGATCGAATCGATTATGAAGTCGGCCCCTGAGTTATGT
>JBGUQP010000475.1:0-2134 GCA_045131145.1 Lachnospiraceae bacterium
GCGGGCTAAGTTTAAGCTTACCGCTCTCCACCTTAGATATATCCAGAATATCATTGATCAGTGTCAAAAGATGATTGCCGGCAAGACTGATCTTACGAAGGCTTTCACCCGTTGACTGTACGTCTCCGAGATTTTTCTCGGCTATAGTCGTAAGACCGATGATGGCATTCATAGGAGTTCTGATGTCATGGGACATGGTGGAAAGGAAATCGGTCTTTGCCTTATTTGCCGATTCAGCTTCCCTGGCCGCGATCTGAAGACGCTTGTTCAGGAGAAGCATGTGGCACAGGTCACAGATGAAAAGGACCATCAGCCCTGCGGAAACCACTCCGAACAGCAGCCAGTCTTCCTTAACCACGTGAAGATCGTCCGCCGGCACCATGCCAAGCAGTGTCCAGCCGGAAGTGGTCGCTACAGGCGTATAGGCAAGTATACACTCCTGTCCGTGCGAGTTAAGCATCGAAACTGAACCCGTAGACGATGTGATCTTATCGAACAGCTGCTTCGCCGATTCGGGTTCTGTCGGATTATATGATTCATAGAACTCAAAAAAGTCCGAGTTTTTAAAACTGCTTCCCTTAAGGATATAATCACCGTCAGCGTCGATCATGGCCAATGCGGCGTTTACAAGCTCTGTCTGCGGAAATACCCATTTCTGTTCAAGCTCTAAAACAGGGATTACTCTCAGCAGAACCGCAGGTCTGGACGTTCTGCTGTCCGGATCATAGAGCGTGACCATGTTGCAGAAAGCTAACGACTGCTCGCCGTTCATCGGGTTGGTGTAAGCACGTGTGATGTTGATCGACTTTCCGATCTCATCGATCCAGTCGATGCTGTTTAAAAGGTCCACACGCTGATAAGAAACGGCATAATCATCCGTCGTTCCCTGTTTCGGGCGTGTAGAAAGTCCCGTAAGCGTATCGGTAAAAACCAGATGGGCCGAAGCGTTGGCAAGTACATGCGATACCCGGATATACTCGGCCGCTTCTTCCATAGTCATCGCTTTATTGTTGATATAGTGTGCCCATACATCACATATCCTCTGCTCACCTTCGAGATAATTCTCCGTCACCTTCTCCATTGTGACCGTTGTATCTTCAAAGTTTTCTATCTGTCTTTGATAAGAATCCCGGCTCGTATACCGGGAATACATAACAACAAAGATCAATATGGCAGAGATAATGACCACGTTGACAAAGATAATCAGTAATTTTCTCATGCTCTGTTTCCCCTAATATCTGTCAATCCTTATCATCTATCCATTCCAATATATCTTCCTGCCTGTCCGCATGAGGGAAATCATCAAGCAGCGGACAGGGGATGTGAGGCTCAAAAGCTCTGTCGTGGAACCAAGTGCACTGTACGGCATTCATGCCGACATCCCGCGCGGTATACAACTCTCTCGAGCCGCCATCTCCCACGTACAGGCACTCCTCGGGCTTAACACCCAGAGCCTTAACCATAGCATGATATATCGCGGGATCCGGCTTACTCAGTCCCTGTTCGTAGGATATCATGGCTACATCAAAAAGCGGATACAGAGGGCAGGCCCTTATCATGTCCCGCTCATCGGAAAAGGTATTGGTGATAAGGCCTGTCATGATACCTTTTTCATGAAGCTGCTCAAGGAGCCGGATCGATTCAACAGGGATATGGGAAAAAGTATCACCAAGGGCTGCGCGGCGTTTCCCGGCTGCGAGCTGTACATACTCTTCCGAGTATACACCCAGGTTCTTCAGGGTAAGTGCGATACCTTCCTCCATGGTGTATATCCCGATGGTACGCTCATGCTCATTCTTATGCCACTCGCGTCTGAACTCATCCATCGGGACTCCCACATCATAAGCTATGTTCTCGCTGAAATATGTCCTGCCCTCAAATAAAGTCACCAGGGTTTCGAACATATCAAATATTACAGCCTTGATCATCGACCGGCCTCCGTAAATTTTATTTTGTCTCTTTCTTGGCTGCTTTAGTTGCCTTAGCAGGTGCTGCTTTCTTTGCAGGCTTAGCTGCCTTGGCGGGTGATTTCTTCTCAGCGGTCTCTGATACCATTGCCGGAGCTTTTATCTTGTCTGCCTTTGCAGTGGCCTCCTTCTTAGCTACCTTAGCGGGTGCTTCCTTCTTTACCGTC
>JBGUQP010000476.1:0-5022 GCA_045131145.1 Lachnospiraceae bacterium
GAAGTTTAATTGCAAGAATCGATCATAAATGGTATAATTACATAAAATATTAGCACCAGAAGGGGGTGACAGATATGAAATTTGTCATTGTCGGTAAGAACATTGATCTAACGGAGGGACTCAAGAGTGCAGTAGAAGATAAGATAGGCAAGCTCGAACGTTACTTTACACCGGATACTGAGGTGCATGTGACTTTGAGCGTAGAGAAGGATCGTCAGAAGATAGAAGTAACTATCCCGGTTAAGGGAAGCATCATCAGGTCGGAGCAGGTAAGCAACGATATGTATGTATCTATCGACCTGGTTGAGGAGATCATCGAGAGACAGCTTAAGAAGTATAAGAACAAGATCGCGGACGGTAAGTTCGGCTCCGGTTCACTCAAGGAAGAATTCATGGAGAAGGAGTACGAGGAGGACGACGAGATCAAGATCGTAAGGAGCAAGAGGTTCGACATCAAGCCCATGTATCCCGAAGATGCATGTGTACAGATGGAGCTTTTGGGACACGGGTTCTACGTATTCTGCAATGCGGAAACGGATCAGGTAAATGTAGTGTATAAGAGGAAGGGCAATACATACGGACTGATCGAGCCTGAAGTTTAGTTCATAAGCGGATATCAATAAGTAAAGAACAGTAAGGGGGAACTGAAGGGTTCCCCCATTTTTTGTGTAGAGCACTTAATGAGGTATTTTACGAATTTAGTGCGAACCAGTCATCGACAGTTAGCGAGGTATTTTCGAGCTTAGTGGAGATGACAAGTAGAGCACTTAGAAAATTTAGTTGTCATAGGGTATCTGCTATGATATAATTTTTCCTGGACACTGTTAAAAAATTAACAAGTCAATATAACATTTCACAACGGAGGTATGCAAATGTCAAAAAAAGTCGTTATCGCAAGTGCTTGCCGTACAGCTATCGGTACAATGGGCGGTTCGTTATCAACCATTCCCGTAGCTGATCTGGGAGCTATAGTAATCAAGGAAGCTGTTAACCGTGCAGGTATAAAGCCCGAGGATGTAGAGCATGTTTACATGGGATGTGTTATACAGGCAGGTCAGGGCCAGAACGTAGCCCGTCAGGCATCCATCAAGGCAGGTCTTCCCATCGAGACACCCGCAGTTACTTCTAACGTAGTGTGCGGTTCGGGTCTTAACTGTGTTAATCAGGCAGCACAGATGATAATGGCAGGAGATGCCGATGTTGTTGTAGCAGGCGGTATGGAGAACATGTCAATGGCTCCTTTCGCAATCCCCAACGGTCGTTACGGCTACAGGATGATGTGGCCTTCTCAGAGCCAGGGTGGTCTTGTAGATACCATGGTTAAGGATGCCCTTTGGGATGCATTCAATGATTATCATATGATCACAACCGCCGATAATATCGCCAAGCAGTGGAACCTTACAAGGGAAGAGCTTGATGAGTTCGCCCTTAAGAGTCAGCTTAAGGCCTGCGCTGCTATCGAGAACGGCGAGTTCAAGGAAGAGATAGTTCCCGTAGAAGTTAAGAAGAAGAAAGAAGTAGTTGTATTTGATACAGACGAAGGCCCGAGGCAGGGTTCGACCATCGAAGGTCTTGCTAAGCTTCGTCCCATCAATCCCGACGGATTCGTAACAGCAGGTAATGCATCAGGTATCAATGACGGTGCTGCAGCTGTAGTTGTTATGAGCGAAGAGAAGGCTAAGGAATTAGGCGTTAAGCCCATGGCTACATTCGTTGCAGGCGCTCTTGCAGGCGTTGATCCCACTATCATGGGTATCGGACCTGTTGCTGCTACACGTAAGGCAATGGCTAAGGCCGGCTACAAGATCGAGGACTTCGACATCATCGAGGCTAACGAGGCATTCGCAGCTCAGTCTGTTGCAGTAGGTAAGGATCTTGGAATCGATGTTGACAAGCAACTCAATCCCAACGGCGGTGCTATAGCACTCGGACATCCCGTTGGAGCATCAGGTGCACGTATCTTCGTAACCCTCCTTCATGAGATGAAGAAGAAGGGTGCCAAGAAGGGTCTTGCTACCCTCTGCATCGGCGGCGGTATGGGCTGTGCTACTATAGTAGAGATGTGAGCGATGTAGGGATGGAAACTCATGCAGGCGTTGTGCTTGCACATAAGACTGTATGAGCTTACAGACCGAACGTAAATAAGCAAGCAGCACGATAGTGCGGATTGCGCATGGACGTAGGATCGTGAGAGTACGAAGTACGTAACGATCCGTATATCGCGAAGAAATAGGAGGAAGAAAATGGAGTACGTATTATACGAACAGAAAGATGCGATCGGCATCATCACCATCAACCGTGAGAAGGCTTTAAACGCTCTTAACTCACAGGTTCTTGATGAGCTTAACGAAGCATTTGATGCAGTTGATCTTAATACCGTAAGGTGCCTTATCCTTACAGGTGCAGGCGAGAAGTCATTCGTGGCAGGCGCCGATATAGGCGAGATGTCAACCCTTACCAAGGCTGAGGGCGAGGCTTTCGGCAAGAAGGGTAATGATGTTTTCAGGAAGATCGAGACCTTCCCCATCCCTGTTATCGCTGCCATCAACGGATTCGCACTTGGCGGCGGATGCGAGATATCAATGAGCTGTGACATCAGGATCTGCTCCGAGAACGCTATGTTCGGACAGCCTGAGGTTGGGCTTGGCATCACACCGGGCTTTGGCGGAACCCAGAGGCTTGCACGTCTTGTAGGTGCCGGAATGGCCAAGCAGCTTATCTATACCGCACGCAACATAAAGGCCGATGAGGCTTTAAGGATCGGCCTTGTTAATGATGTAATAAAGGCTACGGTTGATGAGGCAGGCAACATCACTGCTTCAGCCAAGGATAATCTTATGGTAGCAGCCGAGAAGATGGCTTCCACAATAGCAAAGAACGCTCCCATTGCAGTACGTAACTGCAAGAAGGCAATAAATGACGGACTTGAAGTTGATATGGACAAGGCCATCGTTATCGAGGAGAAGCTCTTCGGTGACTGCTTCGAGACTGAAGACCAGAAGGCCGGCATGGGTAACTTCCTTAAGAAGAAGGATGATCCCACCAAGGTTAAGCAGGTTGAGTTTAAGAATTGTTAGTTAATATGTCATAAGGGATCCTGATATACGGGTCCCTATGACTGTTTATAGAGATATTATTATTTAAATGGAGGAAACAAATATGAAGGTTGGTGTAATCGGTGCCGGAACAATGGGTTCAGGTATAGCACAGGCATTTGCCCAGTGCGACAAGGTAGATACCGTATATTTATGCGATATCAAGCAGGAGTTCGCTGACGGCGGCAAGGCTAAGGTTCAGAAGGCAATGGATAAGCTCGTTGCCAAGCAGAAGAAGACTCAGGAAGAGGCTGACGCTATAATGGCCAAGTTCAAGACAGGTCTTAATGATATCTGTGTTGATGCGGATCTTATCGTTGAGGCAGCTCTTGAAGTAATGGATATCAAGAAGGAATGCTTCAAGAATCTTATGGAGAACATCGTTAAGAATCCTGATTGTGTATTCGCTTCTAATACATCATCATTATCGATCACCGAGATAGGCGCAGGACTTCCCAAGCCCATCGTTGGTATGCATTTCTTCAATCCCGCTCCTGTTATGAAGCTTATCGAGGTTATAGCAGGTGCCAACACTCCCAAGGAGCTTGTTGAGAAGGTTAACGAGATCTCAAGGGATCTTGGTAAGACACCCGTTCAGGTTAATGAGGCTCCCGGCTTCGTTGTAAACAGGATCCTTATTCCCCTTATCAATGAGGGTATCACTGTTTACGCAGAGGGCGTATCCGATATCGAGGGTATCGATACAGCTATGAAGCTTGGATGTAATCATCCCATGGGTCCCCTGGAACTCGGCGATTATGTAGGTCTTGATATCGTTCTTGCCATCATGGACGTTATCTATAAGGAGACAGGCGATCCCAAGTACCGTGCATGTCCTCTTCTTCGTAAGATGGTCAGGGCTAAGCAGCTTGGTGTTAAGACAGGCATCGGTTTCTACAACTATGCTGACGGTGGAAAGGTTCCCACAGATAAGTAAGATAATAATTTAACATAAACGGAGGAAGTATCATGGATTTTTCTTTATCAAAAGAACATGAAATGGCGAGACAGTTATTCAAGGAATTCGCCGAAAATGAAGTAAAGCCTCTTGCTCAGGAAATCGATGAGCAGCACAGGTTCCCCAGGGAGACTGTTGAGAAGATGGCTAAGTATGGTTTCTTAGGCATTCCCGTTCCCAAGGAGTACGGCGGACAGGGATGTGACATCCTTACATACGCTATGTGTGTAGAGGAACTCAGTAAGGTTTGCGGTACTACAGGCGTTATCGTATCGGCTCACACTTCACTGTGTGTTGACCCGATCATGACTTTCGGTACCGAGGAGCAGAAGCAGAAATACGCAGTACCTCTTGCAAAGGGCGAGAAGCTGGGTGCTTTCGGTCTTACCGAGCCCGGTGCAGGTACTGATGCACAGGGTCAGCAGACCAAGGCCGTTCTTGACGGAGATGAGTGGGTACTTAACGGATCCAAGTGCTTCATCACCAACGGTAAGGAAGCTGACGTATATGTAATCTTCGCTGTAACAGGCAAGATCGAGAAGCGCGGCAAGATGATGAAGGAGATCTCAGCCTTCATCGTTGAGAAGGGAACTCCCGGATTCACATTCGGTACCAAGGAAAACAAGATGGGTATCTGCGGTTCTTCAACTTACGAGCTTATCTTCACAGACTGCCGTATCCCCAAGGATAACCTTCTTGGCAAGCAGGGTAAGGGCTTCAATATAGCAATGCACACTCTTGACGGCGGACGTATCGGTATCGCTGCTCAGGCTTTGGGACTTGCTGCAGGCGCTCTTGAGACAACCATCAACTATGTTAAGGAGAGGAAGCAGTTCGGACGTGCCATCGGCGCTTTCCAGAACACCCAGTTCCAGCTTGCTGACATGGCTACAAAGGTTGAGGCTGCCAGGATGCTCGTTTACAAGGCAGCACGTGCCAAGGACCAGTACCAGAAGGATGGCAAGACTT
>JBGUQP010000477.1:0-4759 GCA_045131145.1 Lachnospiraceae bacterium
AAGGATAAGAAGACTCATCCCGACAGGATGGAGACCAAGAAGTATTGCAGGTTCTGTAAGAGACACACAATGCATAAGGAAACAAAATAAAGGAGTAATCATGGCAGAGAATACGAATGCAGTAGAAAATGCCGCCAAGAAGGGCGGGAGCTGGTTCAAGGGTCTTAAGGCCGAATATAAGAAGGTTATATGGCCGAATAAGGAAGAGGTAAGGAAGCAGACTATCGCAGTCGTTCTTATTTCTTTTGTTGTGGGTCTTGTGATCGCGGTTCTCGATATGGGTCTTCAGTACGGTATTGATTTCATTATAAATCTGTAAGGAGGTCGGATATGTCAGAGACTAACAACAGTACGGAAGCAAACTGGTATGTGGTTCATACGTATTCGGGCTACGAGAATAAGGTTAAGGCAAACATTGAGAAGGCAATAGAAAACAGGCACCTTGAAGAGGAGATACTCGAGGTGAGAGTTCCCATGCAGGATGTGACCGAGCTTAAGAACGGTGTACGTAAGACATCGGCCAAGAAGATGTTCCCCGGTTATGTTCTCATCAACATGATAATGAATGATGTTACCTGGTATGTTGTAAGGAACACACGTGGGGTAACAGGCTTCGTGGGACCGGGAAGCAAGCCGGTACCCCTTTCCGAATCGGAGATGAAGCCTCTGGGTATCAAGACAGAGAACGTATATATTGACTTTGTCGAAGGTGATACAGTATTGGTTGTTGCCGGTGTTTGGAAGGATACGGTAGGTGTTGTCCAGAGAATGGATATGAACAAGCAGACTGCTACCATAAATGTCGAGCTGTTCGGAAGAGAAACACCTGTTGAGATCAGCTTTGCGGAAATAGCAAAGCAGAGATAATCAGATGATGTTTCACGGGGTAACCCGTTTGAGGCATAGATGCGTTTGTTTTCGGACGACGCACATGTGGGAGGGAAATAGTTCCCGCCACGACCACATTATAGGAGGAAAGAAAAATGGCAAAGAAAGTAGAAGGCTATATTAAACTGCAGATCCCTGCGGGCAAGGCTACACCGGCTCCTCCGGTCGGACCTGCTCTCGGTCAGCATGGTGTAAACATCGTTGAGTTCACCAAGCAGTTTAATGCCAAGACAGCAGACAAGGGTGATGTTATTATCCCCGTTGTCATCACGGTTTACGCAGACAGGAGCTTTTCATTTATCACGAAGACTCCCCCCGCTGCAGTTCTTATCAAGAAGGCATGCAACATCAAGTCAGGTTCGGGTACACCCAATAAGACCAAGGTTGCAACTCTTTCAAAGGCTAAGCTCCAGGAGATAGCCGAGACTAAGATGCCCGATCTTAATGCAGCATCATTGGAAGCAGCAATGAGTATGATCGCAGGTACCGCCAGAAGTATGGGCGTTACTGTGGAAGAATAAGAAGGGGGTACGGGTAAATGAAACACGGTAAGAAATATACAGAAGCAGCCAAGCAGGTTGACAGATCAGTTGCATATGAGCCTGCAGAAGCGATCGCTCTGGTTAAGAAGACAGCAACAGCTAAGTTCGATGAGACAATTGAGTGCCATATAAGGACCGGTTGTGACGGACGTCATGCAGATCAGCAGATCCGTGGTGCGGTAGTACTTCCTAATGGTACCGGCCGTACAACAAGGGTTCTTGTATTTGCCAAGGGTGACAAGATCGCAGAGGCAGAGGCAGCAGGTGCAGATCATGTTGGAGGAGATGAGCTCATTCCCAAGATCCAGAATGAGGGATGGCTTGACTTTGATGTAGTTGTAGCAACACCCGATATGATGGGCGTTGTAGGTCGTCTGGGTAAGGTGCTCGGTCCTAAGGGACTCATGCCCAACCCCAAGGCAGGAACCGTTACAATGGATGTTACCAAGGCAGTTAACGATATCAAGGCAGGTAAGATCGAGTACCGTCTTGACAAGACCAACATCATTCATGTTCCCGTTGGTAAGGCTTCATTCTCAGAGGAGAAGCTGACCGAGAACTTCAATACACTTATGGATGCGATCGTTAAGGCTAAGCCCAGCGCACTTAAGGGTCAGTACTTAAGAAGCATCGTTCTGGCACCCACAATGGGTCCCGGTGTGAAGGTTTCAACAGCGAAGTACTAATACTTCATAAAATGATCATATTATGTTATAGTACAAGGGATGTGCCGGGCACATCCCTTGTTTTTATGCTCAGTATGGGTTTCTTAAACAGGCGTTCAGGATGATGAGGGTGGGAAGTAAGATGATGACAAAAAGGTTAATTCCGGTACTTGCTTTTGCAATAGCTGTAAGCATGATCTTTACGGGCTGCGAGATCGTTGAAGAATATGTGGATACCGCCGTGTCGGCATTTGGGATCGGTGATGAAGAAGACCATGGGTCAATTGTTATAGAGAAGGATAACGATTCTGCGGTGTCTCCGGTGATCGTTTTGAATACTGACGATTCTCCAGTTATATCCGTATCGGATAATGCTTCGGAACCGGTTGAGGCTGAAGTACCGGTAGAAGAAGAAATATATGATGATGTAAATAAAATATATTCCATGCATGCCGCCTCGCCCGATGAGATGACTCTGGGCTTTGCGGGAGATATCTGTTTTCATGACGGCTATTCCAATATGAGTGCCCTGCGTGATCGGTCGGGAGGTATATATGACTGTATCCTTCCCGGGGTGATGGAGGGAATAAAGGGTGTAGACATATTCATGGTGAACAACGAATTCCCATACAGCAGCAGGGGAACTCCGACAGCGGGTAAACAGTATGCCTTCAGGAGCCGGCCGGAGAATGTAAACATCCTGCATGAGATGGGAGTGGATATCGTGGGCCTTGCCAATAATCATGCATATGATCACGGACCTGACGCCCTTATAGATACGGTTGATATATTAAATGAAGCAAAGGTTCCTTTCGTGGGTGCCGGTAAGAATATAGACGAGGCAGTTAAGCCTGCTTACTTTAAGATAAACGGTAAGACCATATCATATACGGCGGCCACCCAGATAGAGCGTATCGCAAATCCCGATACCAAGGAGGCAACGGCTGATTCTCCGGGTGTTCTTCGTACCCTCGATGCAACAAGATATGTGAAAGTCATTGAAGAGGCCAAGGCCAATTCCGATTTCTGTATAGCCTTTGTTCACTGGGGAAGCGAGAACACGGACCTTGTGGAGGACAGCCAGAGGGCTCTTGCGAAAAAATACGTGGCAGCAGGAGCGGACCTTATAGTTGGAGCCCATCCGCACTGCCTGCAGGGCCTCGATTATGTGGAAGGGGTACCTGTCATTTATTCACTTGGTAACTTCTGGTTTAATTCAAAGACCGTGGATACCGGATATCTTAAGGTTACCCTAAACCCCGACTGCTCGATAAAGTCCCTGCAGTTTGTTCCATGTGTTCAGGAGAACTGCAAGACCCGTCTTGCTGAGGGCGAGAAACGGGAGTGGATAATAAACTATATGCAGGGGATATCCAATTACGCATCGATTGACAAAGACGGATATATCACGCAGTCCTCCGAGAACCACAATACCCAGAACGGACAGAATACATCACCATCGAAGAAGGTTGAGGAGCCTGCCGCCCCTGAGGCACCGGTTTTACCGTTGCCCGAGGTACCGACCACCTGAAGACACGGGGACGGTTCTTCTGTCCTCCCATTGTTTCTGAGCGGGTGGAGAGGAATACATTTTCCCCGAGAGGAAGAGTGCTCCCCGACCGGATGGAGGGGAGAGCGAAAAGAACGAGAATGGATTCGAGATCTTTTCCGGTACTCTGACGGTTCGGGGGAAATTGTATGACGCGAAGCCGAGCTGAATCGAAATACTGAAGACAGAAGAACCGTCCCCGTGTCTTCATAAAAGTACTTGACATATATTATAGCGTGTAGTACTATATGTAACGGTCGTCAGACCGTGCCGAAGACAGCAGGTGCATCACCTTATAAGCGTAAGTAACGAAAGTTCGCCTGCCGAGGAGAATCAGAGAGTTGACAATACCCTCTTTCCGTGACTTCGGAAAGAGGTTTTTCTTATTATATACCTCGATTCGGCATAGAATAAATAAGGAGGTAAAGAAATGGCTAAGGTTGAACTTAAGAAACCTATAGTTGAAGAGATCGCCGAGAATATCAAGGACGCCCAGTCTGTAGTTCTCGTTGATTACCGCGGCCTTACTGTTGAGCAGGATACACAGCTTCGTAAGCAGTTAAGGGAAGCAGGCATCACCTATAAGGTTTACAAGAACACGATGATGAACTTCGCATTCAAGGGAACCGATTTTGAGTCACTTACAGCTCATCTTGAGGGTCCCAGCGCTGTAGCTATCAGTAAGGAAGATGCAACAGCACCTGCAAGGGTACTTTCGAAGTTCGCCAAGACTGCTCCCGCACTTGAACTTAAGGGCGGTGTAGTTGAGGGTGTTTACTATGACGCTAAGGGGATCGGATCTATCGCAAGCATTCCTTCAAGGGAAGAACTTCTTTCAAAACTGCTTGGATCTATCCAGTCACCTATCGCAAACTTTGCACGCGTTATGAAGCAGCTGGCTGAAAAAGGCGGCGCATCAGAATGCGAAGCACCTGCAGCAGAAGAAGCAGCACCCGCAGCGGAAGAAGCAGCACCCGCAGCGGAAGAAGCAGCTCCGGCGGAAGAAGCAGCACCTGCAGCAGAAGAGACACCTGCAGCAGCAGAGTAAATGTTTTACTGATTTAATTATTGAAAACTATCATATTTAACGGAGGTAAATAAAATGGCTAAGTTAT
>JBGUQP010000478.1:0-2214 GCA_045131145.1 Lachnospiraceae bacterium
AGCAAGAGTATTTACCACATTTGATGCGATAGATGCATTGCTCTCCTTCCTGGCCTGTATATCCCCGGCCATTCTCTGGGTGAAGAACACCATCGGAAGTTTAAGTATCTTCCACATGTAAGAGGAATTACCGACTGCTGCCAGTTTACCGTTAATACGGAGTGAATAAACTGCCTGGATCCAGGCGGCTGCGAGCTGTATAAGGGTAAGGATGAACATACCCGAAAAATACGGGATTATCCAGGACGGATTCTTCCCCGGAAGCAGGTAATCCAGAAATGCTCTGGAAAAACCCGCACTTAACATCGTACACAATGAACCTATGATCGTGGTGAGTACTACGAAGACAACTGCCGCACTCGCTCCCTTCAACCGCTCCCTTGCAAATGAAAGGACCGATTTCCTTTTGCCGCTCTTAACGAATTCATCGGTAGGTTCCATCATCAAAACCACACCTGTAAAGGATTCATCAAAACGTTCGATCGGAACGGTGTATGAACCCCTGGCCGGATCGTTTAAATAAACCTTATTTCCCTTAAAGCCGTTTAAGACAACAAAATGATTGAATTCCCAATGTATGATACAGGGGAATTCACCTTCCTTCCTAAGATCATCAACTTCAAAACGATAGCCTGCCGCATCGAGGCCATAGCTTCTGGCGGCACTAAGTATGTTCCTTGCATTGGATCCGTCCCGGCTTACACCGCAATCCTCACGGACCTGCTCAAGAGGTATCCATTTATCATAATAAGCAAGTATCATGGTAAGGCATGCCGCACCACATTCCAGAGCTTCAAGCTGCATTACCACCGGTACCTTTGCCACCCCCTTAACGGGTGATTTTACCTTATCAGCCAAAATCAAATCTCCTTAGCGTATCCTAATTTGTTACCAGTACTATGGGATGCATAGACATGGCAGTCCCGTCCTTCTCATATCCCTCAACGGTCCCGAAAATGCTGTAAGCAAGCAATCCGGCAAGCAGGATAATAAGGGCAAGTAAAATAAGCCATACCGACGGGGTGGTTACCCTGATATAGTCATCCAGCTGTTCGGGCGATGACACCTTCTGTAAGCTTTTCTCTCTGAACAGATTGCTCATCTTTTATCTCCTTTATCCGTATTTCAGTTTGTATTTTCATAGTGTGAACAGTTACAGGAATCTCTCATCAAGCGTCAGTCCGAACCTTCCGGCAAGCTCTCTGAACTGATCCGCTGTTATGTGTGAGAGCTTGTCACGTCCGGTTGACATCTGCTTAAGTAGTATTCCCGATGATTTTTCAACCGTGTGCATGAGTCCGAAGGTCGTATCAAAGCTCCTTCCCGTGGCAAACATTCCGTGGTGGGCCCATATGGCAGCGTCATATCTGTCCATAAGGGCAGCCGTAGCTCTTGCAAGTTCTATGCTTCCCGGAACAAGCCAGGGAAGGACTCCTATGCCCCGTGGAATAACAAGAGGACACTCTGTCATTATACCCCACAGTTCTTTTGTAAATACCTCATCCTTAAGCGGCAGGACAAAAGTAAGGGCAATAACATTCGACGGATGTGCATGATATACAACCCTGTACTCTCCGCCTGTCACCCTCTTTTTTATCTCCTGGTTCATAAGGTGGGACGGAAGCTCGGATGTTGGCCTTCCTCCGTTAACATATCCCCATACAGTCCTGTATTTTGTACCTTTATCATTGACCTCCACTATTCCAAGAGTATCTTCAGGATCAAGGATAATGTTTCTGAAATACTTACCGGTTCCCGTTATCATAAAAAACTCGCCTGCCAGCTCAGGAACACTGATACCTATGTCCGTCCATTCGCCGCATGAGAGCGATGAGCTTATACCGGCTATCTCTTCAGGCTTTATCCTGTAGGAGAGATTGCCCCCGTTGCACTCATGCCATCCCATATTATATCCATCATCAGCCATCCTTAAAAAGCCCCGAAACCAGCCTGTATCCTGAATATTCATTTGGCCTCCATGTCTTATTCCTCTTTTATTTTCTTTAAAACCACTACCTTATATAGTACTGTTTTTCCGGACTCAATACAATATATATGAACAATTATAAAATTTTTTTGTCATGTTCACGCATGAATGTTTTGGTTTGAACAGGTCACCCATCCGCAACCAATACATAAGTTACAAAACGTAACAAAAAACAGGGGGTTGAAGGTTTTCCGTCACATTGGGGACATATTGTGCGACTTGAATTG
>JBGUQP010000479.1:0-6094 GCA_045131145.1 Lachnospiraceae bacterium
ATACAGGGCCAGGGACAACTGGACCACAGATCCGCCCATATAGTATAGGGACAGCTTGAGGGCTCCGAAACAATCCTTCCTTGAGAAGACCTTGATATAATTCTTCCATCCAACGAACTTCCTTGCTCCAACATATTTCATGTTATAGAAGGAAAACTTCACCATCTCTGCGAACGGAATGTAGGTAAATACCATTAAAAGCACCATGGGTATGATAAGAAAGGCCAGCATGACAAGCACTTTCTGTCCGTCCCTGCTCCTTAACCATTCGCCGAATGTACGTCTGTTTCTTTTTACACTTGCATTTGCCGATGCGTTCATTTCTTCTTCTCCGTAGATTTGTCAAAAGGCTGATCCTTGCCGAAAGTATCCGGGTCACGGATTTCTCTTAAGTGCGCCGGCCGCGCATGGCAGCCGGCACACAAATTTGAAATTCTAATTATCAATAGTCAACCGATATCTCAAGTTCTTCCTGGGCATCATTCCACTTCTGCGTCCAGTCGGCATATATGTCATCGAGTGATTCTGATCCTGTGGCTGCCGCTTCAACGATCCTCTGAACCTTATCGTTGCCGCCTGCATTAAAGGAAAGTTCAGACTCAGAGTTCATATCGTTAAGGAATGTTTCCTCTCCTGCCTTCGCGGGCTGATCAGAAAGAACCTCGCATCCGTCAAATGCTGCGTACATATCAGGGTTCTTGCCGCCCTTAACTACGGTGTAGCCGCCTTCGTTGTAGCACCAGTCTGACTTTTCAACCATCCACTTAACGAATATGAGTGATGCAAGCTTGTTCTCATCCGAAGAATTCACATTGATGCAGTAGTTGTAATCGCCGCCTGCATTGACATACTGCTTGCCGCCTACTGTCATGGGGAAAGGCATATATCCTACGTTCTCGGGAGTATCGCCTGCTTCCTGCATCTGCGCATAAGCCCATGAACCAAGTACCATGGTTCCGATCTCGCCGCGGTTGAGCATACCC
This sequence comes from Lachnospiraceae bacterium, assembly GCA_045131145.1. GTDB lineage: Bacteria > Bacillota > Clostridia > Lachnospirales > Lachnospiraceae > UBA2868. The sequence goes on from JBGUQP010000479.1 coordinate 984, forward strand.
TTGCAGCTCTCCCAGTCCGTCGTCGTGTAGTCGTCTTCGATAAGTCCGTTTGCAACTGCATCAAAGAGGATCCTGTAAAGGTTGTAGATACCTGTGTCATCGCCGGGATCCTTGAAAGGCTCAGCGGTATGAACGAACTTCTGCTGCATGAAGGTATCATCTCCGTTGGATACTATGCCGATATAAGCATCCCATGCACCCATCGTCCAGCCTGCCGCATAATTGGTGTAAAGGGGGATCGCATCTGTATTGTCCTTGATGAGCTTAAGGTCATCGAGAAACTCGGTAGGAGTCTTGGGAAGCTCCTTGATACCTGCCTTCTCAAATACTGCCTTGTTGTAGAGAACGCCCTGGGCATTTGCCATGTAAGGGATACCGTAGCAGTTGCCCTCATACTCCCAGTTGTCTACGAAGTTAAGTTGAGCCGAGAGATTGTCAAGTGTGTCCAATGGCATGAAATAGGTCCCAAGATCCACCTTATCAACTGCGGGGATGAACATTATGTCTCCCCAGTCGCCTGTGGAAAGACGAAGGAGCGAATCCTCCGCATAATCCGTAACCGCTTCCATCTCAACAGTGATATTAGGGAACTCATTATTGAAGGCTGCAACCATCTTATCCATGGTTCCGTCCTCAGCCCTGTCCGTCTTATGGTGCAGGAACTTGATAGAGCCTGCGGCATCAGTGTATTTGCTAAGATCAAGCTGTGTGTAAGTGGGAATGTCACCTGCAGCTTCTGCTGCGCTCTCCCCGGCTTCATCTGCTGCCTCTTCCGCTGCGTCTTCATCTTCCGTTTCTGCTGCATCCGTTTCTTCAGACGCGCTGTCCTCAGCTGCCGGAGCGGGAGCTGCTGCACCACCGCCGCAGGCTGCCAGCGAGAGAGTCATTGCCGATGCCAAACAGATTGCCAGTACTTTTTTCAGTTTCATAAGTTTTTCCTCCTAGATAATTTAAGTAAAGATGTTTTTGGTTTACTTAATTTAAGTATATTCGTTAATGCGTATTAGTCAAGTAAATTTGGCTAAATCGCGTTAATTTTACCTTATTAACAATTTAATTTACTTAATTTTGTAATTTTTGCACAAAACAAGAGCCGGAGTGAATAATCACTCCGGCTCGCAAAATGAAACAGGTGGACGGTTCTCACATTATTTCTTCGATTTCAGCAGGTGTGGGCATGACTCTCAATGCGCCCCTTCTTGTGGTTATGATTGATGCCGCTGCGTTGGCGTATGTTAGCATCTCCTTAAGGTCGGCTTCCTTAAGATCATCAAGTCCCTTCTTTAATACAAAGTGCAGGATACAGCCGCCGAATGTATCTCCTGCTCCCGTTGTCTCGATCGTATCCTTGCTTAAGAAAGGTGCCGCCTGCGCCTTTATATAAGCAGAATCACGATCCTTCCTATAGAAGGCCATGCTGCCTTCCTTACCGAGTGATACCGTCATAAGCCTTATATCGAATCTCTCAAAAATCCACTCGACACCCTCGGTATAATCATCCTTCCCGGTAAGCCACTGGATCTCATTATCCGATATCTTAAGGATATCGCAATGCTTAAGTCCTTCAAGAACCTGTTCCTTGGCTTCATCAAGGCTCTTCCATAAGGGTTCTCTCAAGTTAGGATCAAAGGATATAAGGGCTCCCGCCTTCTTGGCCTCTTCGATAGCATAGAGGGTTGCTTCCCTTACACCTTCATGGGTCATGGACAGGGTCCCGAAATGGAAAATCTTCGCATCTTTTATAAGGTCTGTATCAACATCCTCCTTCTTTAGAAGCATATCGGCACCCGGATTACGATAGAAGGAAAAATCCCTGTCACCGTCTTCAAAGGTTTTAACAAAGGCAAGCGTTGTCCTTGCCTCCTTATCTATGATAAGACCCTTTGGATCGATACCCACTTCATCAAGCACGTCCTTAAGCTCATGTCCGAAGATATCATCTCCTACTTTGCCGATAAAGGCGACTTTATGTCCCAGTTGTTTAAGCATCGCAAGGACATTGCATGGAGCTCCGCCGGGATTTGCCTCGTAAAGGGCATTGCCCTGACCTGACTTTCCGTTCATTGTCATATCTATCAGAAGCTCTCCAAGTGCTGCCACATCGTATGATTTTTCCATTTCTGCTCCTTTCAATAAAAAATGAAACAAGGGGTTGGGTGGCACACCCAACCCCTGTTTCACATTATCATACTTTTACTTAAATTTCCACTACTTTTTACTTAAGAAGTTCCAGACGGCTGGGATCGTTTGCGAATACTTCCTTGGCGTTAGCCTTGGTAACAACTACAGGGGGAAGTTCGTAGATGTCTACTTCCTTAACTCCGTTGTCAGCCTTTACGTCTGTTGCAGGCATACCCTTGCCATCCCTTAATGAGTTGATGATCTCAACTGTCTGTGCAACAAGTGCATCGGTGGGCTTGGCAACTGTTGAGTACTGTCTTCCGGACCATACCCATTCAACCGATTCGTTCTCGGCATCAAGACCTGATACTACAGGGATCTCCTGGCCTGCGTTCTCGCATGAGGTGATGATCGCACGTGCGATACCGTCGTTGGGTGAGAGCACACCGTGGATGTCCTTGTCTGAGTAGAAGCCTGAAAGGAGTGAATCCATCCTTGACTGAGCCTTGGCATTGTCCCAGTCAACCGTTGCACACTGGGTAAAGTCAGTCTGACCGGATACTACTGTAAGTGTACCGTCGTCGATAAGGGGCTGAAGCACTGACATCGCACCCTTGAAGAAGTTGGGAGCATTGGGATCTGCAGGGCCGCCGCCGAAGAGCTCGATGTTGTAGGGGCCTTCGCCTTTAACTTCCTTAAGACCGTCAAGAAGGGCCTGAGCCTGAAGCTCACCAGTCTTAACCGAACCGAACTGTACAACGCCGTCAACACCTGTGGTGTTCTCAAGAAGCCTGTCGTAACCGATTACGTAGATGCCTGCATCCTTAGCCTGCTCAAGAACCGATCCTAACTGGGTACCGTCGATGGGACCTACAACGATAACCTTGGCACCGTTCTCGATCATTGACTCTATCTGCTGTTGCTGCTGGGGAACCTTCTGGTCTGCTGCCTGGATTATAGGTGTATAACCTGCCTCCTCAAGCTGCTCCTTGAACATGGTCTCTGCTTCCTTCCAGTTCTGGGTTCCGAGCCAGGGAAGGGATACGCCTATTGTAGCTCCGGCTTCAAATCCTGCTCCGGCTGTTTCTTCAGTTGTTGCTGTTTCCTCGCTTGCTGCAGCTGCGTCTTCTGCCGCAACCTCGGTGCTCTCTTCTACTGCTGCTTCCTGTGCCGGTGCAGGTGTAGTTGTAGCTGCTGCACCCTCTCTTGCTCCACCGCATCCTGCAAGTGCTGTCATTGCAAGTGCTGCTGCGCCTAGTAATGCTGTGATCTTTTTCCTGTTCATGATTTTCCTCTCTTTCTTAATAAAATTGTAAGTTACTTTATGTTCAACCGGCCTTCCCGTTATCAAAAACCGGCCAACCATCTGATTTGTTCCTTATACTCCGCCTACAACGGTTCCGCCTGCTATTACTCCGACTTCGCCGATCATGCCTTCACTGATCCTGTTTATCCCTACTTCGCCCTACCCTTATGTGCTCCGCGGCCCGACCGCTTGTTGTATACGTCAAAGGCAACTGCCGCAAGTAATACGAAGCCCTTGATGACCTGGGTCCTGTCTGCGCCGACACCCATGAGCATAAGTCCGTTGTTAAGCACTGCCATCATAAGTCCGCCGACCATGGTCTCAAGTATGGTACCGACACCACCGGATACCGCTGCTCCTCCGATGAAGACCGAAGCTATAGCATCCATCTCCCATGAAGTTCCGTCCGCAGGGCCTGCTGCCGTCGATCTTCCGACGAAGAGGATGCCTGCTACCGCTGCAAGAAGCGACATGTTCATCATGGTTATGAAATAGGTCCTTGCCACATTCACACCGGAAAGGGCTGCGGCGCTCTTGTTGCCGCCCACTGCGTATACGTTTCGTCCGAACTTCGTCTTCTGGGTTATCGTATGGTATACGATGATAAGTATCAGAAGGATGAGTCCCGGTACCGGGAAGGATGTTCCCTCTCTGCCTGTTCCGAAGAGCCAGGTGAAGTATCCTATGATAAGGCTGACAAGCGCGATCCTTGCTCCGACTGCCCACTTGGGGTCGCTGACTCCCGTAACCTCTGCCGACTTCTTATACTTTTTAAGCTGTGATAATACATATGCCGCGATCCCTATGAGCCCAAGGACAAGGGTTGAGTTGTTCATACCGGTGAACTTAGGGCCCCACTCCGGAAGATAGCCTGCTCCGAACCACTTAAGCTGCTCGGGAGCCGGTACCGAGATTGACTTTGATATCCATATAACGCCGCCCCTGAAGATCATCATTCCGCCAAGTGTCGTTATGAATCCCGGGATGCCAAGCTTAGCTAAGAAAAATCCGTGCCATGCGCCGGCTGCAAGTCCTATTACAAGTGCCAGGAGCACTGCTGCCCACCAGGGAAGGTTTAATTCCCTTGCCGCGATTGCCATGACCATTCCCGAAAAACCTGCCACTGAACCGACCGACAAGTCGATCTGGCCTATAACGATGACCATCAGCATTCCCAGTGCCAGAACCAATACGTATGCATTACCTGCAAGAAGGTTCTGGAAATTGGATGATGTAAGCATCCTGCCATCCGAAATTATGTTGAATATCCCGATGAGCACGGCCAGGGCCACAACCATCGTGTAACGTTTTAAATCTCCTCCGAGGATCTGTTTTATTACCTTCATTTTTATCCGTCCTTTCTATTCCTCATACAAATAAGCTTTGCATCATTCCTTTTCAGTCATAAGGCATCCCCCGCAATCGGTCCGCCCTTATGACAAGTCACCGGCCAGTGTCGTCATCTTCTTCATGAGCATTTCCTGGTCCGCTTCTTCCCTGGCAAGCTCACCTGTTATCCTTCCTTCGGATATCGTGTAAATCCTGTCCGCCATTCCAAGAAGCTCCGGGAGTTCCGATGATACCAGTATCACTGCCATTCCCTGGTCGGCGAGCACGTGGATCATCTTGTAGATCTCGTATTTGGCCCCAACATCGATGCCTCGTGTCGGCTCATCGAGTATCA
>JBGUQP010000480.1:0-9797 GCA_045131145.1 Lachnospiraceae bacterium
AAAAGAACCGACCCCGTGGCACACATGGCTCATTTTAAGGTTATGTTAAGGTTTAAAGAGTTGTATGGTAAGGTTTGGGATTTATACTTCCACCTGTAATAAAGAAAAACATATTACAGGAGGAGTAAATTATGTGGACAAGAGGAGAACTTAAGGAAAGAGGTAAGGCTGCATTTAAGGCCAACTATTGGAAATGTGTATTGGTAGCGCTGATCGTATCGCTTGTAAGCGGAGGTCTGTCATCGGGATCTGGCTATAAGTCGGGTGGTAATGTCTCGGATGTTATTGAGCAGATAAAGGACCGTAATGATTCGCATGAGAGTGAGTCGGATAATGATGACTTTGAAGACATTACTTCCGGGATAACAGAAGAAATAGAAAATGACTCTGATAACGGACCGGAATCCGGGGCGATAGCCGCAGTGATCATAGTTGCTTTCGTTGTATTTATCATAATCATTGTTGCAATGGTCATAGGATTTGTGATAAGTGCATTTCTGCTTAATCCGGTAAAGGTCGGGTGCAACAGATTCTTTGTAAGGAACCTGGAAGAGCCTGCAGAGCTGTCGAACTTAAGCAGGGGCTTTGACGGTAACTACAAGAATGTTGTAAAAATCCTTTTCTTCAGGGATCTGTATATTTTCCTGTGGTGTCTGATCCCGATCGCGGGTGTTTTCATTGCGATAGTTAAGGGACTTGAATACAGAATGATACCTTATCTTCTGACAGATGATCCCGATATTGACAAGGATGAGGCATTTGCTTTAAGCAGGGAGATGATGGACGGACAGAAGTGGAATGCATTTGTACTCGATCTTTCCTTCCTGGGATGGCACCTTCTTTCGTTACTGACATTGGGAATACTTGAGATATTCTACGTAGCACCTTATGTACAGTCAACAAACGCAGCCCTTTACGAAACCTTAAATGACGGCTATACTGATAACAGCATTGAAGATAAGAACAGCGGCTATATAGATGGTGCTTATACTAGTGTATAAACAGGGATCATATAATGGAATATAAGATACTGATAGTTGATGATGAGCCGGAGATACGCAATTTTCTCCGGCTCTATCTTGAGAATGACGGTTATAAGGTCGAAGAAGCAGGTAACGGAAACGATGCCCTGATTATTCTTGACAGGGGTGATGTAAGTCTCTGCCTGCTCGATGTTATGATGCCCGGGATAGACGGTTTCCATGTACTTAAAAGGATCAGGGAAACAAGCAATATCCCGGTCATTATCCTGTCAGCAAAGGATACTGATGCCGATAAGATACTGGGACTGAACCTTGGAGCAGATGATTACCTCAGTAAGCCCTTTAATCCCCTTGAAGCGGTTGCCAGAGTCAATTCGAATATAAGAAGGTTTTACAGCCTTGGTGCGGACAGTGTTAAGAAAGAAAACATTAAAGTCAGGGATCTGACGCTTGACCGCGAGAGCTGTACACTTAAAAAGAACGGGGAAACAATAGAGCTGACATCGGTTGAGTATAAGATCATGGAGATGTTCATGGAAAATCCGGGCAAGGTATTCACCAAGCAGCAGATATATGAATGCGGATGGGGAGAGGACTATATTATTGCCGATAATAATATCATGGTATGTATAAGCAAGCTGAGGAGTAAACTGTCGGAAGATCCCGGAGAATATTTAAAAACTCTGCGGGGACTTGGGTATCGTCTTGAAAAGGACTGAAACAGGGTGATAGGCTTGGAAAAGGAAATGGAGCAGCAGGAAAAGAGGCTGCAGGAAATTCTGATAAATAGATTTATAGTAACTCTTATAGTGGTCGGCATTGTTGAATATATACTTACAACACTGCTTGACCGCTTTGCCATGCCCTTTATAGCAGATGTCTTTTTTTCGGAGCAGGAAGTGAGTGAAGCTTTTTCCATACTTGCAGTCGGAAGATATTTTGCAGGAGTGATCGCTTCCGGGGTTCTTAGTCAGATCACAAAAATTTTCCCGGAACCGGTAGGTTTTACGGCAAGGACATTCACTGCCGATCTGATAAGTTCCATGGAGAATTCTTTCTTTATGTCCGGTGAGGGTGCAGTCCTTAATGATATGTCTTTTGGAAGAAAGCTCCTGCTGGCATCCGTTATTCTGGCCATGCTCATTATCCTTGCCCTTCCGTATATCATTGCAGCCGTAAGGTTTGTAATGGTGACAATGCGTGAATTCAGGAAGATCGGAGCCATGCGCATGCAGGCAAGGAAGGATTATGAGAAAAGACGAAACCTGATGATATCAGACATTGCCCATGATCTTCGGACGCCCATAACCACGATATCCGGGTATGCCCAGGCCTTAAATGACGGACTGGTAAAGGATGAGGATAAACAGACATATCTTGAAGCCATACGTGATAAATCAAGAGGAATGAACGACCTTATACAGCTGCTCTTTGATTATACAAGGATTGATTCAGAAGGCTTTACCTTAAAGAAAGAAAAAACCGATATCTGTGAAACTGTCAGGGAATGCGCAGCTTTGCTTTATACGGATGCAGAGTCTGCCGGGATGAGGATGGATGTGAATATTCCTGATAAAAAGACAGTCATTGAACTTGACAGGGCTCAGTTTGGGAGAGTCATTAATAATCTTATGGTAAATGCGATAAGACATAATGAGGAAGGATGTACGATAGGAACTTTTGTTTATGAAGACGGAGGAAAGCTTAATATAGCTATCGCCGATAAGGGTAAGCTGATCCCGGAGGATATCGCCGGTAATATATTTGAGCCCTTCTTTATGGGGGATGAGTCAAGAAACAGCAGGGGAGGTTCGGGTCTTGGCCTGTCTGTGGCAAAGAAGATTACGGATATGCACGGATTTAAGCTTAAACTTATACAGGGACCGGAGATTAATAGGAATTCACAGCTTAGGGGATATAATAAGGCGTTTGTTATTAAAGTGTCACTTTAAAATGCAAAAACATCATAATCTTATTCGCATTGGCAGTGAATTGTGATATACTTATTGTTGGTGTATCATACACTAATGAGATCATAAGAAAGGCGGACCGAATATGTCAACGGTAGCAGTAAGCAGACTTATCGAAAAGATGGAACTTACAAATCTTACGCCCGACATAGATGTTAAGAGCAGGAAGATAACGATACCAGATATCAACAGGCCTGCGCTTCAGCTGGCGGGATATCTCCAGCATTACGAGGCTTCCCGTGTGCAGATTATTGGATTTGTTGAGGCTACATATATGGAAGGTCTTGATCCTGCAGACAAGAAGGAGAGGTACGAACATGTTTTAAGTCATTCAACCCCCTGTTTTGTTTTCTGCAGGGAGATTCAGCCGGATCCAACCTTTGTGGATGTTGCAAGGGAGAAGGGAGTCCCCATCCTTGTGACCAAGCGTGCCACTTCGGATTTTATGGCTGAGATAATAAGGTGGCTTAATGTTGAGCTGGCACCATGTATTTCGGTTCACGGTGTTCTGGTCGATGTATACGGTGAGGGCGTTCTTATAACCGGTGAATCCGGCATAGGTAAGTCGGAAGCCGCACTAGAGCTGATAAAAAGAGGACATCGTCTTGTTACGGATGATGTTGTTGAGATAAGGAAGGTGTCGGAGGAAACCCTGATAGGATCGGCACCCGATATAACCAAGCATCTTATCGAACTGCGTGGAATAGGTATCGTGGACGTAAAGATGCTCTTTGGTGTTTCCTGTGTTAAGGATACCCAGGCAATTGACCTTGTTATAAGGCTTGAAGAGTGGAACAAGGATAAAGACTATGACAGGATAGGCCTTGAAGAGAATTATATAGAGTATCTGGGTAATAAGGTTGTATGCCACAATATTCCGATAAGGCCCGGTCGTAACCTTGCGATCATATGCGAGTCGGCTGCCGTTAACTACAGGCAGAAGAAGATGGGATACAATGCGGCACAGGAGCTTTATTCAAGGCTACAGAATTCACTCAATAAGAAGGAAGAAGATTAGGAACGGAGGATTATCATGGACAGATACTGTTTTGGAGCCGATATAGGCGGAACAACTGTTAAGCTCGGGTTGTTCACACCCGGAGGAGATGTTGTAAAGAAGTGGGAGATACCCACGAGGAAGGAAGATAACGGAAGCCATATACTTCCCGATATTGCGGCATCAATAAAGAGTGCGATGGCTGAGAGGAATTTAACCAAGGATAACATCATCGGTATAGGAGCCGGAGCACCGGGCCCTGTTGATAAGGACGGAGTCATCTATAAGGCAGTAAATCTTGGCTGGGGTGTCCTTAATATGAAACAGGAGCTCAACAAACTTACGGACCTTCCCGTAAGGGCCGGCAATGATGCCAATGTTGCAGCTCTCGGAGAAATGTGGAAGGGCGGCGGCGAAGGCTTCAAGGATCTGGTTGTTGTTACTCTGGGAACAGGAGTCGGAGGCGGCGTTATAATCGATGGCAAGGTAGTGGCCGGATGCAGCGGAGGCGGCGGTGAAATAGGCCATATCCATATAGAGGATAATGAGGATGAAAGCTGCGGCTGCGGCAACAAGGGATGTCTTGAGCAGTATACATCAGCCACCGGTATCGTAAGACTGGCAAACAGAAGACTTAAGAAGGATGACAAGGACAGTGTGCTCCGTAACGGGGAGGTGACTGCCAAGACCGTATTTGATGCGGTAAAGGCAGGAGATCCTCTGGCTGTGGAAATAGCGGAAGAATTCGGAAGATACCTGGGCAAGGGACTTGCGATAATCGCAGGAGTTACCAATCCGGAAGTGTTTGTTATCGGCGGCGGTGTGAGCAAGGCGGGAAATGTTATAATCGATTATGTACAGAAGTATTACAAACAGTATGTATTCCATGCAAGCAGGGATGCGAAATTCAAGCTTGCCACGTTGGGGAACGATGCGGGAATATACGGTGCAGCCAAGCTGATACTTGAGTAAGTATATAAAACGGAGTAGATATTGATAGGGTTTAAAGGTAGGAGAGGATCATGAAGCAGAGTACGATTAATGCACTTAAGGACATACTTTCCGAGGGCGATCTTAAAACAGATGAGAAGATGAGTTCACACACATCTTTCAGGGTCGGAGGACCGGCAGACGCTTTTATTACACCCCGTAGTGATGAACAGATCGTTGAATGCATCAAGGTACTGAGAAACGAAAAGGAAAAATATTTCATAATGGGTAACGGTACCAACCTCTTAGTTTCCGATGAAGGTTACAGGGGATGTGTTATCCAGCTTTATAAGAATTACGGTGAGGTATCCGTTTTCGGCAATAACATTACGGCCAAGGCGGGAGCTCCTCTTATGAGGATATGCAATGAGGCAGCCAAGCACGCACTTTCGGGGCTTGAATTTGCCTGCGGAATACCGGGGACCCTTGGGGGTGCCGTAACGATGAATGCAGGTGCTTACGGGGCAGAGATGGTCAAGGTGGTAAGGATCGTCAGAGTACTTGATCTTAAGTATATGATGAAGTCGGAGTATGCTGCCAGTGAAATGAATTTCTCCTACAGGCATTCTCTTGTAAAAGAGGAACCCCTCATAGTGCTGGAGGTCGAGATGGAACTTATGAAGGGTGATGAGGAGATCATCAGGCGAAGAATGGATGATCTTAAGGAACAGAGGGCAGCCAAGCAGCCGATAGATGTTCCGAGTGCGGGTTCAACCTTTAAGAGACCGGATGGCCATTATGCAGGCAAGCTTATCGAAGATGCCGGTCTTAAGGGGAAGAGGCTTGGCGGTGCCCAGATATCCGACAAGCATGCGGGATTCATAATCAATGCTAATAATGCATCGGCCAAGGATATCCTTAAGCTCATGATAGATACCCAGAAGACGGTATTTGAGAGGTTCCATGTTAAGCTGGAGCCGGAAATATGTTTCTTAGGTTGGAAGTAGGATGAGGTTTGTTATAGTCACCGGGATGTCCGGAGCAGGAAAAAGTACAGCGCTTAAATTCCTTGAGGACTGCGGATACTATTGTGCGGATAATCTGCCGGTTCCTCTTATAAGCAAGTTCGTGGAGCTTCTTATGCTCCCTGATAATGAGATCGAGAAGGCAGCACTGGGAGTTGACGTAAGAACGGGCCACTCTTTTGATGAACTGGATGATGTACTTGATGAACTGAAGGGCATGGGCGTCAGCTATGAGGTCCTTTTCCTTGAATCAAGCGATGAGATACTGATAAAGAGATATAAAGAGACAAGACGAGTACATCCGCTTGCAGGAGATGGCAGGGTGGATGTCGGCATAGCAAGGGAGAGGGAAGCCCTTAAACATATCAAGCAGAAGGCCGATTATATCTTTGATACAAGTCAGACGCTTACAAGGGAACTGAAGGCCTCTCTTGACAGGATTTTCATAAACAACAAGGCCTATAAGAACCTGTTCGTTACCATAGTTTCGTTCGGATTTAAATACGGGATTCCGATCGATGCGGATCTTGTATTTGATGTCAGGTTCCTTCCCAATCCCTATTACTTCGAAGAGCTTAAGCATAAAACCGGAAATGATAAGGAAGTAAGTGATTATGTAATGTCCTTTAAGGAGGCGGATGAGTTCCTGAACAGGCTTGAAGATATGCTTACATTTCTTCTTCCGAATTATATTATAGAAGGTAAGAATCAACTGGTCATCGGAATAGGATGTACGGGGGGCAAGCACAGATCGGTAACACTTGCAAATGCCCTGTATAACAGAATGAGTAAGTACGATGATTACGGTTATAAGATAGAACACAGGGATATAGTAAGGATTTGATCAGGAAAGCTTAGAGGAAATATATGTCTTTTGCCGGAGATGTTAAAGAAGAGCTGCTGAGACATTACGGGAGCTCGAGACATTGTCAGATCGCAGAGCTTTCGGCACTTGTTTCGTTTTCGGGAACCGATATTGATTCCCTTATGAAAAATGAGGACCCTGCAGATGATCCGGGCAGTGATCCTGCAGCCAGAAAATGCTTTACATTGCTTGAAAAAACATTTAATATAGTTAGTCGTGCGGACGAAGAACATTTGAGGATGCTAAAGCAGGCTCTTTCAAGTCCGGTTCTTCTCCAGAAGTCCTGTTGCAGGAGAGCATATTTAAGAGGAGCTTTTCTGGCGGCGGGTTCGGTATCGGACCCCAATAAGTCCTATCATTTTGAGATAGCCTGCAGGGATGAGAAGCAGGCGGAAACGCTTACGGAGATAATGGATTCCTTCGATATATCTCTTAAGACGATAATAAGGAAGAATCATCCGGTTGTTTATCTTAAGGAAGGCTCGCTTATAGTGGAATCCCTCAATGTAATGGAAGCCCATGTTGCGCTTATGGATTTTGAGAATTCAAGGATCCTTAAGGATATGAGGAATTCCCTTAACCGGAGGGTCAACTGTGAGACAGCCAATATAGGCAAGACGGTTACGGCGGCAGTAAAGCAGACGGATGACATACGGGCAGTGATGAGAATGCCCGAGTATAAGTCCCTTCCTTACGGGATTAAGCAGATCGCCGACCTTCGTCTTAAATATCCCGATGCATCGCTTAAGGAACTTGGAGAGATGTGTGATCCTCCTATTGGGAAATCGGGTGTGAACCATCGTTTAAGAAAGCTGTCAATACTGGCGGATAAGAATAATATCAGTAGATAAAAGGAGATTATTATGAAAAAAAAGAGTATCACCATTAAGCTTGAGAACGGACTTGAGGCCAGGCCGATAGCGATGCTTGTTCAGGTGGCAAGCCGTTATGAGAGTTCTATCTACATCGAAACCGGAGACAAGAAGGTGAATGCCAAGTCTATCATGGGAATGATGACGCTTATCCTTTCGGCAGGCGATACCATAACAGTATCTGCCGATGGTAAGGATGAGGATGAGGCTCTTGAAGGAATCGACGAATATCTGAGCGGTAAATAAGTTTAAGGGAGGATCAAAATGGCTAACCCCATCGTAACGATAACAATGGATACGGGAGATGTGATCAAGGCGGAGCTCTATCCCGAGATCGCACCCAATACGGTTAATAATTTTATATCTCTTATAAAGAAGGGTTATTATGACGGACTTATCTTTCACAGGGTCATAAATGGTTTTATGATACAGGGCGGATGTCCGGACGGAACAGGAACGGGAGGCCCCGGCTACAGCATTAAGGGAGAGTTTTCACAGAACGGATTTAAAAACGACCTTAAGCATGATGCGGGAGTATTGTCAATGGCAAGGACAATGATACCCGATTCAGCCGGATCCCAGTTCTTTATCATGCATAAGAGATCACCTCACCTTGACGGAGCCTATGCTGCATTCGGTAAGGTTACGGAAGGGCTTGATGTTGTTAACAGGATAGCGGAAACAGATACTGATTTTTCCGATAAGCCACTTAAGGCTCAGGTCATGAAGACAGTTACGGTTGAAACATTCGGTGTTGATTATCCGGAGCCGGATACTGTTTAGTAAGATCATAAACGGTTGATTCCGTATGATATAAATAATTGATCCAGGACGGAGAGAAATGGCTAAAGAGAAGAAGGAGAAGGTCCGTAAGGAGAAAGAAAAAAAGGTTAAGTATACCGGCAAAACATCCTACGATCTGGGCACAATACTGATATTTTGTGCTTTTGCCGCAGCATCTATAGTAATGTCTAACTGCAGCCGGGACCTGTATAAGGAAAACCTGACCATGGTTGTGGTTACCTTTACGGTAGCTATTCTGGCTGCCTTCAGGGTAGTGAACGCAGCTATGATACTTGCGGCACTGCAGACGGTCATCTTTATCGGAATTAAGATCGCATCTGCGGCATCGGGTGATTTTGATGAAAAGATATCTCTCGGATGGATAGTTGTACCGGGACTTATAGTGCTGGGATATACATTCGTTAACAGGGCCAAGAAGGAGGCTGACCTCTCGCAGGAGATCATGAACGATCAGATAAATGAGCTGATCATGACGGATCCGGTAACCGGCCTGTATAACCTTCGAAGCATGTATATGGACATTCAGACACAGATTTCCTATGCCGAGAGAAACGGTAAGGATATATGCCTTATGATCTTAAAGCCCAAATACACCGATGAATTAAAAACGGTACTCAAGCCTAAGGAATTTAAGGAAGTTGTCGAGAGGCTCTCTAAAACGGTTTGTGATACGGTAAGGCTTGAAGACAGGGTATACTCTATAGATTCCGAGGGTGGATTCGGTATAATCCTTACATGCGACCTGGAAGGCGCGGGACTGGTTGAGGACAGGCTTGCCGAGAAGCTTCAGGGCGAGGATATGTATTCCGGGGTTGTTTCGGGAAATGATATCCGGGTTGACATGCGGCTTGGGTGCGTTCAGTATGATGAAAAGCTTAACAGGGATGCGATAAGGTTCAAGGAACTTGCCGAGCAGGCCCTTAAGGATATCGGTACTGACGGAGGTGCTCCGGTAAAACCGGTAACCAAAAAGGTTGTAACCAAAAAGATAATTAAGAAGACGGAAGCACAGGAAGGATAGGATATGAAGTATTTTGTAACCGGCGGAGCAGGTTTTATCGGTTCGAATATGGTGGACAGGCTTCTTTCGGAAGCAGGGAATGAGGTAATAGCATACGATAATTTTTCAACAGGCAGAAGGGAATTCTTAGAGGATGCTCTTAAGAATGACAGGTTTACACTGGTAGAGGGTGATACTCTTGATCTGGATAAGATGACGCAGGCAATGAAGGGGTGCGATTTCGTTTTCCATTTTGCCGCCAATGCCGATGTCCGTATGGGCTGCGAACATCCAAGGAAAGATCTTGAGCAGAATACCATTGCAACATACAATGTACTTGAAGCTATGAGG
>JBGUQP010000481.1:0-3692 GCA_045131145.1 Lachnospiraceae bacterium
TCTGAACAGGGCGTAGGAATTACGGTATATCTCTATATCCGCTGCCGCCTTGTTGAACTTGGCCTGGTTGTTGTCGCTTGCCTTGACCTGACCGTTCATTGTGTTTTCGGCTGACTTTGCGGTAAGCTCTGCCTGGTCCCTAGCTGTAAGCAGGTCCGAAAGGTCATATCCCACTACCTTGTCACCCTGCTTTACTTCGTCACCTGTTGACAGGTCATAGTAATCGACGGGGGCCGTGATGGTCGAGTAATAAGTCTTACTGTTCTCGCCGTGTACGTCCCCCGTCGCTTCTACTTCTTCCGATATGTTATTGTATTTCGCTGTGTCTGTGCTGTAACTCTTTGCCTTGCCCATGGCTGCGGTCATTATAACCCCCGCTCCGGTCAGGCCGGCAAGGGCTGCAGCCCCGATAAGGATCTTCCTGCCTTTCATGATTCAATCCTCCCACTTTTATTACGGCTTCCGGTTAGCCTTCACTAATTACTTGCCCATTATATCAACATATGAACAAGTAGTCAAGTGTTTTTAAAACGGGGGGACGGTTCCTCGTTTCATTTTTTTCTCTGAAACAACAAATGGTTAGCTATTTAAGAAAAATGAAACGGGGAACCGTCCCCCCGTTTCACTTTTCTTCATTATGTGTTAAAATCAGATAATTCAACTGCGTAGATTCTATCGGATGACCGGAGATTAGGAAGATGACAAGAATACTTTTTGTCTGCCTGGGCAACATATGCAGGTCGCCCATGGCGGAATTCATAATGAAGGATATGGTTGAAAAAAGAGGAGTTGCAGACAGGTTCTTCATCGAGTCGGCAGGCACCTCGGATGAAGAGGTATGGAACGGGATCGGTAATCCTGTTTATCCGCCTGCACGCGATGAATTAAGGAAGCATGGAATAACCGATGTTTCGGGCAAGCGGGCCCGTCAGATAAGGCGTGACGATTACGGTAAATATGACCTGATCATCGGCATGGAGCAGCGAAACGTACACACAATGCTAAGGATCTTCGGAGGCGACCCCGAAGGCAAGATCAAGCTCCTTCTCAGTTATTCGGACAACCCGAGGGATATCTCCGATCCCTGGTATACACGAAATTTTGAACGGGCATATGAAGATATTGTGGAAGGCTGCGAAGCCCTGTTGGAAAACCTTATAAAGAAATAAACCGCCCCGGACTGATCATCTAGGCGGTTTATTTAATCGAATAAGATCAAGCGGGGTTACCGCTCTTTCTTTACCCTAATTATATCAAATACTTAATAATAGTCAGCACAGACATGAAAAACACTACTTTATGCTATATAGAAAAAGATAATAAATACCTCATGCTCCACCGTGTCAAGAAGGACCACGATCAGAGTCACGGCAAGTGGCTGGGGATCGGCGGGAAGTTCGAGGACAAGGAAAGCCCTGACGAATGTCTCCTCCGGGAAGTATATGAGGAAACAGGTCTTAAGCTTACCTCATACAGGCTTCGCGGAATTGTGTCCTTTATCTCGGACATATATGAAACCGAGTACATGTTCCTGTATACGGCTGACGGATTCGAGGGAAGCCTGTTTGAAGAAGCCGACGGAACGCTCACTCCCATTATCGAAGGCAATAGAATCCCATGCAATGAAGGCGTCCTTAAGTGGGTTGATATAGACAGGGTGCCCGACCTTGAGCTGTGGGAAGGGGACCGCGTTTTCCTGAAGAAGCTGAGGGAGGAGAATGACTTTTTCACTTTAAAGCTTGTGTATGAAGGTGATTCTCTTATTGCAGTGTCATAACAAAAGGTCTTGACGAAGCCATAAGCGTGTGATATATTTATTTGGCGTCAAAAATATGTGTGCGTAGCTCAGCTGGATAGAGCGTTTGGCTACGGACCAAAAGGTCGGGGGTTCGAATCCTCTCGCACACGTGGATAAAGCAAGAGTACCCGGAGTGATTCCGGGTACTTTTGTTTTGTTCTCGTTCAGTCGGACCATATCAATTTACGACCCACTGACTCCGTCCCCATAGTTCACGACCCATTGACTCCGTCCCCATAGCTCGAAGTCCCGCACACATGCCTTATTCCGTAAATGCCCGGAATGCGGGCTTTCTCTCGTAATTATCATCGAACAGGAGCGGGCACTGCGGCTTCCCTGTGAAGGAATGAAGCCAGGAGTATTTGTCAACGACGCCCCATGTGATTATGCCTGCAAAGTCACCCCCATCAGCCCTTATCCTCCTGGCCGCATCATAGAGGCTTCCAAGATACTCAGCCTGCTTCTCGTATTCGGTCGCCGCCCTCTCTTTGGAACCGTCATATGTGGAGGATGCCTTAACATCAAGCTCGGTGATCATAACCTTATCGACCACCTCAAGATACTTCCTTGCGCATGACTCAAACTTCTTATCGGATGGCTGGCTTAGGGAATAATGGCCCTGCATGCCGAAACCGTCTATACGGGCCTCAGGATCGTCCTTCACGGCACTCAGAAGGTTTATTATCCCCTTCATTTTCAGATCATTGCATTCATTGTAATCATTATAATAGAGGTCTACCTCAGGGGCGGCGTATTTATTGGCATATCTGAAAGCATTGATTATGTATTCATTGCTTTCATACACATGCCACCAGCTTGACTTGGTCGAATGGATCGGATCATCCAGCTTGTCACTTCCGCCTTCTGTATCGGTCCTGTAGCTTCCCTTTGCATCCGATACGGCCTCATTGACTACATCCCAGCCGTAAAAAAGTCCCTTATATCTGCTGTCTTCCCCGGTATAGTATTCAAGCATGGACTTGATATACCATTCCAGGCGCTTGTCCATGACCTCCTTACTTACATATGGCTTGTTAATATCATAGTCCTCACGGAAGAACCACTCGGGAGTCTGGGAATGCCATACAAGAACATGTCCCCTGACCTTAAGCGGCCGGTCGGGATTCTCTGCGTTCCATTCGAGTATCTTATCAAGCATCCTGTCGGCGTTTTTATGATCAATCGTCGGAACCGGGATCGTCTCACCGTTCAACTCCTCCTCATGCACGCTTCCCGAAGGATATTCTGTATTCCGGTAACTAAACATCGAATCGGGTTTGAGTTCATTTTCCAGCGTAAGGGCATTGTAGTTCTCATGTATAAGGTTCATCACCTTGCTGTCATTAAAGTATGAACTGCCAATGGCCGTACCGACGATCGAGTCGGGACCAAGGCCTGATTCTGATGCTATGGCACCACACAGAGATATATCTTCCTTATCCTGCTTATCTTCTGCTTCCACAGCATGACCGTCTGCAGCCCCATCATCCTGACTGTTTTCAGTTTCCACTGCCTGACCGGCTCTGGCTTCCTCATCCTGACCGGCTGCAGCTTCCTCAGCGGGTTCCACGGCTTCATTGCTGCCGTTCGGGATTGTCCCGGCATTTCCCTGTGCCTGCGGTCCGCAGCCTGCAAGGCAGGCAATAAGTATGGCCAAAGTGATCATCTTGTATTTTTCCATCATATTTCCCTTTCCCGCGACATGATCCGTAACTCCATAAGGATCCACCAAGTCTATATATGTACTCTATTGTAACAAATCAAGAGATATCGTACAATTAAATGAATAAAGGGTCAAAAGCCGGTGGAGGAAATATGAAGGCAATAAACATATACGCACTGACAAGGATCGACAAGGCTGCCGACATCGCCAGGTTCGATCGTCAGATGTCCA
>JBGUQP010000482.1:0-5388 GCA_045131145.1 Lachnospiraceae bacterium
GATACCCATGTGGCGCTTACGTCCTGCTTTACCAATATTGATAAGGTTGTGATCACCGTTTCCGATAACACCTATTGTTGCCCTTGCGTTAAGAGGAACCATTCTCATTTCGCCCGAAGGAAGACGAAGTGTTGCATACTTACCTTCCTTAGCCATAAGCTGTGCGCTGTTGCCTGCACTTCTTACCATCTGGCCTCCCTTGCCGGGATAGAGCTCAACGTTATGTACCAGTGTACCTACAGGGATCTCGGATATCGGTAAGCAGTTACCGATCCTTACTTCGGCTTCGGGTCCGTTCATGACCTTCATGCCAACCTTGAGTCCCTCGGGTGCAAGGATGTATGACTTCTGTCCGTCTGCGTAGCAGATAAGAGCTATGTTTGCTGTCCTGTTGGGATCATACTCGATCGCTACAACATTTGCCGGAATTCCATCCTTATTTCTCTTAAAATCGATTATCCTGTACTTCCTTCTAGATCCGCCGCCGTGATGCCTTACGGTTATCTTACCCTGGTTGTTACGACCGGCAGTCTTCTTAAGTGAGTAGGTCAGTGACTTCTCGGGTACTGTCTTTGTTATCTCTGAAAAATCAGAACCCGTCATCTGCCTTCTCGAAGGTGTATATGGGTTATATGTTTTGATTCCCATTGTCTTTCTCCTTTACTTCTTTTATCTGGTCTTATAAACCAATATTTGTTACTGCGCGTATTTTATAATCCTGAGAAAATCTCTATTTCCTTGCTGTCCTCGGTAAGCTGTACAACAGCCTTCTTCTTGGCTGATGTCTTACCTGTTACAAGTCCGCGCCTTCTGTTCTTGCCCTCAAGGTTTATCGTGTTAACACTCTTAACCTTGGCGCCGTCGAACATCTTCTCAACAGCTTCCTTGATCTGGCTCTTGTTAGCATCGGTGTGTACATAAAACGTGTACTTCTTGTCTGCCATGCCTGCCATGCTCTTCTCGGTGATGACCGGCTTTAAGATAACGTCGTAATACTTGATATCAGCCATTATGCATACACCTCCTCGATCTTGGCTACGGCATCCTTGGTAGCGATCACCGTAGAGTACTTCATGATATCGTATGTATTGATATTGTTAGCAGCTGATGTGATAACAGTGGGAATGTTCCTTGCCGAAAGGATCACGTTCTTATCATCATCCGCAGTTACTACTACTGCCTTGGAAACCTTAAGGTTATCAAGGATCTCCTGCATCTTCTTGGTCTTGATCTCGTCAAGCTTAAGCTCGTCGAGAACGATGAACTTCTCATCCTGAACCCTTGAAGTGAGTGCCGACTTAAGAGCCAGCCTCTTCTCTTTCTTATTTAACTTAAATGAGTAATCCCTCGGTACGGGAGCGAATACAACTCCGCCGCCCTTCCACTGGGGTGATCTTGTCGAACCCTGTCTTGCATGACCGGTTCCCTTCTGTCTCCAGGGCTTTCTTCCTCCTCCGGAAACCTCACCGCGTGTCTTGGCTTTCTGTGTGCCCTGACGATTGTTGGCAAGCTGCTGTACTACAGCCATGTGAACAAGATGCTCGTTTACTTCAACTCCGAATACGGCGTCGTTTAAGTCCATCTTGCCAACTTCTTTTCCTTCCATATTGTAAACAGATACGTTAGCCATCTGTGTGCTCCTCCTTCCTTGCAAAGACTAGGCAATAGTCTTTGCGGTCTCCTTTATTGTAACCAGTGCCTTCTTGGGTCCGGGTACAGCACCCTTAACAAGAAGCAGGTTGTTCTCTGCATCTACCCTTACTATCTCAAGGTTCTGGATGGTTATCTTCTTGTTACCCATCTGACCGGGCATTCCCTTACCCTTGAATACACGGCTGGGACTTGAACATGCACCGTTTGAACCCTGATGACGATGGAACTTGGAGCCGTGGGCCATGGGACCCCTGTGCTGACCGAGCCTCTTGATGGTACCCTGGAAGCCCTTACCCTTTGAGATTGCCGTTGCATCGACCTTGTCGCCAACTTCAAAGATGTCTGCCTTTATCTCCTGAGCAAGTGAATACTCACCTGAGTTCTCAAACCTGAACTCTCTCACGAACCTCTTGCCCGAAACACCTGCCTTATCGAAGTGTCCCTTCTGAGCCTTGTTAACGCCGTGCCTGTGGATCACTTCCTTCTTACCGGACTTATCCTTATTGATGATCCTGTCCTTCTTGTCCATGAATCCAACCTGGACTGCATTGTAGCCGTCGTTCTCCTCGGTCTTAACCTGAGTTACAACACAGGGACCGGCTGAAAGTACGGTTACGGGAACGAGCACACCGTCTTCATTGAAGATCTGTGTCATTCCGACCTTTGTTGCCAAAATCGCTTTTTTCATTGATTAACCTCCTTTTTTCCTACAGCGGAATATGTCATAAGGGAGGACCGCTTGCGGTGGATTCCTTATGACGGAGCTCGCAATGTGTCCAACCTTTCACAAATTCATACTAGCAGGAGTTATTTGTTCTTCATCTTGATGTCGATATACACACCTGCGGGCATCTCGAGCCTTGACAGTGAATCAACTGTCTTCTGGGTAGGTGTAAGAATATCGATGAGCCTCTTATGAGTCCTCTGCTCGAACTGCTCACGGCTGTCCTTATACTTATGAACAGCACGAAGGATCGTAACCACTTCCTTCTTGGTGGGAAGGGGCACAGGACCTGAAACCTCTGATCCGTTCTTCCTTACAGTTTCGATGATCTTCTTGGCTGATGCGTCTACCAGCTGATGATCGTAAGCCTTAAGTGTGATTCTCATTACCTGAGTTGCCATAAAAAAAGTCGCCTCCTTTTCGCACTTTTGTAGATAAGTACGACAAGCGGTGACTGTACACTCTCCCGTGTGTGTCCTAAACATTTACGCCTCGAAACTTCCACACGTCGTTTCTGCCCTTGGCAGACTAATGAATTCGTACAGTGACTTGTCGCCAGTTTCCTAACTTGACATTCGCTCCACGGAAAACCTGTTATTATAAACAGCAACCTCACGCTTCACAGCTATCAATGTCACAGCAAACGCTAGTATACATGAAAAAATCCCCTATTGCAAGAGGATTTTTAAAAAAACTAAGTTATTTATAAATAGCCGCCTCAACGCCGTGCGGCCTTCATCCTTGCCTTATTGGTGTACATTTCTTCATCCGCACGCTTGAAGACTTCTTCAACTCCCATATCTTCGCCCTGAACATAGATAGACATTCCTATAGCTGCCGAGTAACGCCTCCAAGGTTTTTCTTCTATATTTAATGCTGTTCTTTCAAGTTCCTTAACGGCCTTGTCCCTTAGCTCCTCACGGTTCGAATAATCCTTGCCTTCAAGCACGATGACGAATTCATCACCGCCAACCCTGAATATCGGGGACCGTTTAAATATATCGGATAAGAGGCTGCATGCGCCGACTATATACTCATTACCCATGTCATGGCCGAATTCATCATTTATCTTCTTAAGGTTGTTAACGTCAGCCATAACGATCGCAAAGCGGGCATTCTGGTTGAATATATCCTCTTCAAGCTCCTCGCGCTTCTTCTCGTAAGCCGCCATGTTCTTGACCTTTGTAAGGGGATCGTAATAAGCCACGTCATTGATCTTGTTTACATAGCCCTCAAGACCCTCCACCTTCTTATTGGCCACATCCATGTTTCTTGCATAGTCCCTGAGGTTTAATGACATTGCCGCTATCGTTTTGCCTAGTGACTTGATCTCATTGTTGATCTTAAGTTCCGGCGGCGTATACAGGAGGGCATCGGGATTGCTCTTGCCAAGAGCTGAATCCGCATATTCCCTGACACTGTCTTCCAGCTTCTTAAGGGGCCCCGTTACATGCACCCGCATCCACCACAGAAGGACAAGGATCAGAGCCGCGCCAAGGCATACGATCATTGCTAAGTTTATAAATATGCTCCTGTACAGCTTATTTTTCAGCTCTTCGCCCGAAACATCCACACACAGGAGGCCGTAATGCTTACCTGACGAATCGATGAGCGGTCTTGACAGACAATAGTCAACTCCCCACGCAGACGGCTGCAGGAAAAATACATCCTCATTACCGTTAAGTATCTCCCTGAACTTCTCGATGGTCGCATCATCGTACCACGACTCATCCCCGTCACCTAAGTGAATCACGTTTTCAGGCGAGAGTGCTTCGTTCTCCTTATCGTAAGTGGAGTTGGCAGCCATAATGCTCCTTACCCCTATAGGATCCCCGGGCTCCAATACCTTTACCATGTAAAGATAATGAATATCTGAATAGTGATCGATAAAATCATCAAATATGGCCTGCGTTTCCTTATACTTCTCGGATTCAACATAAGTATCCGCGCAGCGGGACATGTCATCATCGTCTATGTAACGCTGAATGTAGTTGACTATGCTCTCCATCTGGGTCCTGTAGCGCTCATAGAATGACTTCGTATATATCCTGTAGGTTACAAAGGAAGTAATAATGATCAGGATTATTATACTAACTATAAGCGTAACCGTTATGTTCTTTTCAATAGGATGGAACTTTTCGTTATCCATAATTCCCCACAAGAATCAAGAATCATATAATGCATGATTCTACAGCAAATCAGACATTAATTCAACGCAAAAATGACATTTTCTTTCAGTCTTCTTTCGTCTTCATATCCATATATGCATCTATCCCGTCCGCAATTCCAACGGCCATTTTCATCCTGTACTCTTCCGTTGCCATCAGTCTGTCTTCATCCGGATTGGACATATAGCCCATCTCGATTATCGTCACGGGTGTTTGGCACCAGTTAATACCGGTCATGGAATCGGTCTCCCATATTTTTTCTTTCCTTGCTCCCGTAGATGCAGTAAAAGCATCCAGAACCTTTTCGGACAGGGCTCTGCTCTCGCGGTACAGGTTCCCGTTGTATGGATTCTTTGGTGTCTGACATATGGTCATGGCCCCGGATACAGACCGGTTTTCGCTTCCGTTAGCATGGATTCTTATCAGGGCATCCACTCCGGCTTCATTGGCCATCTGAGCCCTCTCGCTGTTTGATATATCGACCTCATTATCTTCACGGATCATCAGCACCCGGTATCCGCGGGACTCAAGCTCATCCCTCAGCTTAAGCGCCACCTGCAGGTTCAGTTCGTATTCGGGAATACCGGTCTCAACGCCGCTCGTTCCGCCGGACACCTTTGCCTTCATCTCGGCCGATCCGGGTCCCAAGGGTTCTTTTCCGTTGTTTCCCCTTATCTGATGGCCTGCATCGATCGCTATATATCCCCTGTCTTCTGCCTGCTTAGGTTCCGATTGTTCGGTCGATCCGGTTTCGTCACTGTTTTCAGCTGCTTCTACGTCTTCGGTTACGGCGTCTGTTTGCTCCTCTATCGGATCCTTTGTCTGCCCTGTCAAATATTCGGG
>JBGUQP010000483.1:0-2091 GCA_045131145.1 Lachnospiraceae bacterium
GGATAACGTATAAAGTCCCCGAACCGCTGGGCGTCCGAATATTCCCGAGGATCGTAAAGATAGAGCAGCCTAAGAGCTTCCCGGATATATCCCTTACAGCACATCGTGAGAACACAAAGCTCAATACCGATTATGATGCCGCCGTGCGCGAGTATACTCCGGGCGACCCTCAAAAAGGCATACACTGGAAGCTTTCCGCAAAAACAGGAAAGCTTAAAAGCAGGCTGACCTACGGAGAACAAAAACGCGGAATATCGATTTTCCTTGATACAAAACGAGTGAGTAAGGACGAATATGTCTTTATCCCTTCTGAAAACAAGAGTCTCGAAGCAGCTTTGGCTCTTACAAATTATTTTGCTTCATTCTCCATACCCACAGCCGTTTATTTTGACCAGGCCGGTCCCACATCCCATATATGTTCCTCCCCTCAGGATATCGAGCAGACCGTACAGAAGCTCTCCTCGATCAAGTTCAGAGAGGATGAAAATACAGCCGAAGCCCTTGGGTTATGTACGGAAATGGGTGCTTTTTCAGACTGTATGATCGCATTTCTCATAATCACTGCTATTGATGCGGAAATAAATAAACGGCTTTATGCACTTTCAAACCTCGGGATAAAAGTAATAGTATTTTATGTAAGCTACTCTCCCGAGACCGGGAATATACTTCAGATGCCGGATATCAAAGTGATCACCGTGCATCCCGAGGATGACCTGACACAGATATTGTAATAAAGGATTTAGTTCAGAAACGGAGCGGAAATGTCATTTAAAGAAGAATTAACGGATGCCATATACCGGTTTATATTAACCTCGGCACTGGCTCTCCTTCTCTTTCTTGAAATATATGATTTCATGGATCCGGAGCTTATAACCAAGGGCAATATATTGCTCACATTGCTTATAAGCTTGTTTTTGAATGCCTTTCTTGTGCTCTACCATAAAATAAAGTTTTATCTCATCCCTGCAGTTATCCTGGTATTTGCCGCGGTTTCATTCTTTATGAGCAGTGAAGACCTTGAGCTTCTGTTAAACAGCAATATATTAAAGATCTTTATCATCACGACCGTTGCTTTTATCGTATTCCTGATTGCCGATGCCTTCCCCGTGATAAACCTTCTGGTGGCGGCAGGTTGTATCATCTATTATCTGATCCTTACCATAAATGGGACAGACCCGCAGGAAGCATCTCCGGCATTTGCTTTCTTCTATATAGTCTGCTTTATCGTGAGGTTCATAAGGAACCGTATGAAAAGAGGGGATGCAAAAAGGACCAGAAGCTACATGGCATTCCTTATGCCCTTCCTTCTGGTACTTCCGTTAAGTCTTGCAGCTCTCCCGAAATCCGATAAGCCGATAAGCTGGGACTGGGCAGTAAGGCTCTACGAAAACGCGGTAGACAAGATCAATGAGATCCTTCACGATATTTCACTTAAATTCTCAGGCTCGGAGAAAAAACAGGGATTCACCATAAACTTCGGATATTCCAAAGTGATGACCTATGACAACAATACCGAAGATGCCTCTATGGTAATCGAGATCACTCTTCAGAATCCCGTATACGGCAAGATGTATCTTAAAGGTGAGGTATTTAATACCTTTAGCGACGGAAAGTGGTCCAACACCGTAGCCTCCGATAAGGATTACTCTTCAATCGATGCATTTGAGACCTACTACGGCATAGAGATATTCGATCCTCTGGCTCAGAGCAGTATTACCAGAAGCAATTCGGTAAAGATACGCTATCTTGATTTTACATCGGATATACTCTTTACTCCGGCAAAGAATGTGATCCTAATGTCGGATGAATTAAACAGCGAACTGCATTATAAGGATGAGCATCTTCTGTTTAACAACGTGAAAACTTACGGAACCGAATACCGCCTGGATTTCCTTATGGTAAATTATATAAGTAAGGCATTTAAGGCTTATATCACGGCTCCTATAGCAGATGACCGTGCGGCATTCGAACAGACTAAGAAAAGATACTACAATCAGGCATACTCCTATCTTACCTATGAAGACCTCCTTGCATACAGGGAATATATAAAAGCGAACTACACCTCTAAACCGGAGATCAGGCAATCGGTAG
>JBGUQP010000484.1:0-6467 GCA_045131145.1 Lachnospiraceae bacterium
ATCTACCGCGTTTCTTTTGAAAATATAACTATAGTGCATAAAAATACCCTCCTTCCTGGTTGTCCAGGAAAGAGGGTACATATCAAAATGGTATAGGGGTCTTTTTTAATCTATCAAGCTGCTCCTTCAATGGATCAATTCTCCCTCATGATATATTCTTTATCTTCATCTATCATTTGCAACATAATATCGGCAAATTTCGGATCAAACTGGCTTCCCCTTCCCTTAAATATCTCAGCCCTGACCCTCTCCTGTGACATTGGTTCCCTGTAACTTCTGTTGCTTGTCATAGCATCATAAGCATCTGCAACCGCAATGATCCTAGCCTCCTCAGGGATATCTTCGCCCTTAAGTCCGTCCGGATAACCCCTGCCGTCGTACCTCTCATGATGCCAGCGGGCACCGTTTGCAAGCTTGGGCATTTCCTTTATATTACTTAATATCTTATATCCGTTTTCAGGATGGGTCTTTATTATAGCGAATTCCTCATCCGTCAGCTTACCCGGCTTATTGATTATTGAATTTGGAACACCTATTTTCCCAACATCATGAAGGAGGCCCATCATGTAGATATCCTTTATTTGTTTGTCAGGATAACCATATCTTCTTGCGATCTCTCTTGAATACGCGGCAACCCTGTCGGAATGACCGTTTGTGTACATATCCTTGGCCTCTATGGCATCTGCAAGTGACTGGATTATGTGGATCGACATCCTCTCATTTTCAAGTATCCTTTCACTCACCTCGTCTTCAAGGTGATTCTGAAGCCTGATAAGGTTTATGGCCAGCTTCACTCTGGCTGTCAGTACCTCCGGTACAAACGGCTTCCTTATAAAATCGATCGCACCCAGTGTGATCCCTTCTATTTCTATTTCCTTATTCTCCTCAGCAGTAAGAAATATAACCGGGATCCTTGATGCCTGACCACCCATTCCCTTTATCCTTTTAAAGGTCTCAAAACCATCCATCTGCGGCATCATGACATCAAGAAGTATTAGATCGGGCTTTTCTTTTTTAAGAAAATCAAGAAGAGCCTGCCCTGACTGCAGGATATAGGTGCTTATCCCTGCCTTTTTCAGGATAAGACTCGCAATACTTAAATTGGCCTTATTGTCATCAACTATGACAACCGAGTCAGCAAGTCCATCGTCTTCATCGGTCCTTCTCTTATCCCTTACATGATATATGCTCTCCGTTTCACATTTTATTTCTGCTGACTTACTGTATTCGCAGGCTTCCCAGGCACTTATTATCCTATCAGTGACCCTGTCTATCTCCGAACCCTCAACCTCCGGCAGAACCAGGAAAACCTGAACAGATGAAGGAACTACCATGATATCCGAGTGTCTGAGATGTGACTGTACAATGTCTTTAAAGGTATCCAGCATAACAATACGCATCCCCTCATCTATTCTGTCATCCTTAAAGATAACAGTAAAAAGAACCTTGCAGGCGGACACGAAATATCTCTCAAAATAACGCATAACATACTTATATACATTATTGAAGGTTTCCCTGCCCATCCACATGGCATTCTGGGATGCGCTGTTTTCATCAAAAAGCCCCGATACAGCTTTAATATCGGAATAAACTATATTATCATCAGGCATAAATATTCCTTTGGTTTATACGCAGAAACCTCTGTTGGAAGCACTCTCTACACTCTCATTAAGACTTCCCTTACCATATGTAAGGCCTGCATATACCTCCTGCGTATTTGACATAAGCGGTGCCGAATCATCCTCGGCTGCTATATCATCAAACGATTTCTTAAGTTTTGCAAGAAGCCTCTTTGCAACAATAAGGCCTTCCTTATCCTTCTTTATAGGTGCAAGGGATATTTCCTTACTTACAAATATATATATCCTCATTAAAGGATACGATGGTTCGTAGTTAAAATCAAGGGCTTCAAGCAGATCACCCACACATTTTCCCGCATATGAGGCATTATTCTTAAAGGTTTCCTGGTCATTATCATCAAAGGCTTTTATTGCCGTATCAAGATAAGAAAGTGCAAGCTCGTACACTATGACTATAAGCCGGCTCCTGTTTGCCTTTGTTATCTTTAAAGTATATTCCTGTATCTGTTCTTTTGTCATGATGTCTCCTTACTGAAGAAGCTGAAGAGCCTGCTGAGGCTGTTCATTTGCCTGGGAAAGCATTGATGTTCCGGCCTGTACAAGTACCTGAAGAGTTGTGTAATCAACCATTTCTTCAGCCATATCCGTATCCTTTATGGTTGAATAAGACTTTGTGAGATTTTCGGTTGTAACGTCAAGGTTTGAAATGGCATTCTCAAGCCTGTTCTCATATGCTCCCAGCCTCGATCTCACGGATGACACAAATGCAAGTGCATTCTTGGTCTGGTCCATTGCCCTTCTGGCACCATCTTCTTTCCTTACATCAATACCGGTAAGATCAAGGTTATCAAGTGATATCTTAGGGATAGCCATATGGATCTCCTGACCCTCGCCGGACCCTACCTGTATCTTCATACCTCCGACTCCGCTAAGATCCAGCCCCACGGATGCATTATTGGTAAGTCCCGTATGTGCCTTAACTATAAGCTGAGCTCCGTTATCCATTGTAATGGTTATCCTGTCACCTTTTTCATTGACTTCCTTACTCTTGATGCCGGCCATTTCCACACCTGCTGCCTTATCGTCAGAACTTTTGTACAGTCTGATGGAAGATTCGTTAACTACCGGTCCGTCCCAGCTATCGTACTTTCTGAAGTCAATAACGTAATCACTTCCGAAAGGAAAATCAGGATCGTAATTGATCACCTCAAGGTTAAGATCATCAGCGTAGCCTTTAAGCTGCTGTTCTCCGCCGAGAAGATTCTGTGTATTGTATTCTGTATCGCGTGCTACACGTTCAATTTCTCCCGTAAGCTGATCTATCTCCTTCTGTATGGCCTCTCGGTCTTCTTCCGTATTCGTACCGTTTGCTGCCTTAACCGACAGTTCACTCATCCTCTGTATCATACTCTGTATCTCGGCCAGCGCACCCTCTGCCGTTTCTATAACATTAACTCCGTTGGATGCATTCTGGTTAGCCCTGTTAAGGCTGGCGATCTGGGCCCTCATCTTATTTGATATTGCCATGCCCGCCGGATTGTCCTTGGCATGGTTAAGCCTGTAACCGCTGCTTAATCTCTCTGTTGATTCCGACTGCCTGGTCTCATTGTTCCTTAATACGTTGCCTGTTATCATTGCCTGGATGTTTGAATTAACCTTCATACCCTCTTCCTCCTGTTATCTGCCTATTGTTTCAATAAACGCCTTTGCCACACTGAAAAGATCCGAAGATGCTACACCTTTTCCTTCTCCCTCTTCCCTGGCAAAATCATTTAAATCAAGCCTGTCGTTTCTTACAAAACTCAGCTCCTTAAGTGACTTTCCGCCTGCTTCTATCGCACCTTTAACACTGGCTTCAAGTCCTTTAAGTTCATCGAGTTTATCATTGCTGTCGCTTGTTATATAACCCCTGCATTCCCTGCCGGTCATAATAAACTTGGCTGCCACCCTGCCGTATTTTACGGTATCCATTGTGGCTACGACACTTCCCTCTTCTCCCTCGGAGCTTATAAGCCTTAAGTTTATCGAAGTCCATTCACCGTCTATATTGACCGGTACCTCATAATTCTGTTTTTTCGACAGGTTTCCTGCAAGTCCTATCTGTTTGTGGATAAGCTTAAGCTCTTTTACATCCAATTCACCGGCTGCAAGATCGGCCGCATCTTCTATGACCTTAAGAGATTCCTTAACCAGTTCATCATAGCTTTCTTCAACCTTTTCCTGTGAGGTGAAGTTATCTGTAAGCGATCCGGCTGCCTTTCTTAATGCCCCGGATGCATCCTCGCCCTGTTTGCCGGCTTCATCCATCACCGATTTATAGGCCCTGCCCCTCCTTGTCATAAGTTCGCTTCCGGCAAGGAGATTGTTTACCGTTACAGGTTCGTCAAAGTCACGCAGCATCCTGATAACACCGTCGTCAACCTTCTGAGCATCCTTTATTGCCTGTATATCTTCGTTATATCTTGTATCAAGATCGGCTTTTTTATCATAGTTTTCCCTGATCTCATTTGAGAACCGCTCAAGGGTTTTGTCAAGATCAAGACCTGCCGACAGCATAGAATCAGGGCTTATCTTATCAAGTGCTTCTTCTGTCAGTGAATTCAGGTAGTTTACAATGAATCCGTTATCGATCTGATCCGAGATAGAGGTTCCCTTTCTGTTAAGACCTGTAAGGGCTCCGAATTCATCATCTACCGAATAATCCATTCCGCTTGCCCGGTTTGACCTCGATGCAGCAAGAAGGTTTCTCAGGGTAAGCTCATTGCCGCTTGATAATACATTTCCTATTAGTTTTCCGTCTGATTTTTCTATCTGCCGAAGGAGCCTGTAAACACCTATGAATGCCGCCTTCTCCCTGTCATTTATCTCATTTTTATCTTCAAGCTTTCTAAGGAACCTGCTGTATCTTTCCGTTTTACTCCCCGTATCTGAGCTCTTAAGCTGCTCGCCAAGCAGATGTATGTTAGTATCCAGCGGGTTTTCACCATTCCTTATAAGTTCCAGTGTCTTTGCGGGAGTCATAAGTTCTGCAACTCTCTCTACCGCAAGCTCTGCATCCTTTACTCTGTTTATGGTCTCGGGATTTATCTCTGTTCCCGAATACCCAAGGATCCTGACAGCCTTTCTGTTTGCTTCGTTTAACTCATATCCGTTATCGGCAAGTATATCATCAACATTCGCAAATGCCTTGCGTATGCTGTCACCCATATCAGCCCTCGGTGCTGTCATCAGGGTCTCATATGACCTTCCTGCCCTCTCAAACGCTGCCTTAAGTACACTTCCCTGCTCACTTAAATTTCTTGCCGTAAAGTCGGCTGACGCAGGATCGGTTCTTCCTAAGATCTCTGCCGGAACACTTCTTAATGTATCAAATACAGTAAGGGTTTCCTTATACAGTTCTAACCGGCTGTCAAGAATTCCGTTAAGTCCTTCACTGCCCCTTTCGTTATCGGTTAAAAGAAGGGGCTCATAAATAGCCTTCTCTGCTTCCTTAAGCTCGCTTACCAGCTTTTCAAGGGGCTCTGTATCAATAGCTATTCCCTGCTTTATCAGCTTAAGATTGGCTTCCGTCGTCATCATGAGCCTTGTTTCTTCAAGCTGTCTCTTTGCTGACAGGGCTTGAGGAGATATGTTTCCGGCAGGATTCTGTGTACCTTGTCTTAGCGTTTCTTCATAAAGATTCCTGATATTTAATTCCCTGCCGGATGAAATAACCCGATCAATGGCCTGATCCTGTATCGAATTTATTTCATCCTGTATCCTTACAGCTTTTGCCGCATCGGATTCTTTTTTGTCAACGGGGCCGTTCACCGGCTTTCGTCCGTCATTTAAGGCAACAGTCGAAATATCTATAACATCTTCCGTACTTAGCGGAAGTGTCAGGTTGTCAAGGCGGTTAAGTGTAGCCATTGCTCTTTCCGTTATCGGAATGCCTGACTTTATTATCCACTCGGCTTCTGCCATGGTTTCATCGCTTATCTCAAGACCTGCCCGGGTGATTATTCCTTCCACCTGGCCACGGATCTGATCCATTTCGAAGGTGTCAGCCTTTTTTGCATAATAACCGTCGGTCGTGTCCATGTAATAGCCTCTTGACTGGCGGCCATTGCCAAGACCTGCACTATATTCTGCCTTATAGAGGTTTGATATGGTGGGCTCGATACCGTTTGCCACCATGTATTTTTTCATATCCTCTGTCAGTCCGTTTATTTTTGCGGCCTGACCGGCTGCCTGTGTTACTTCCTTAACATTTTCCTCCGTTATCGGAAGGTCATTTTTATTAAAGGCTTCCCTTAACTGCCATGCCGAGATATCGCTGCCCGAGAGCAGATCGATCTGGTCATCCGTAAGGTCATCATTATATCCTGCAATGACCTTACCTGATTTTGCAAGGTTTGCCTTGATCTTATCGAGATTGGTCACATGGGTCTCTACATCGGAATCTACCGCAGATATTCCCTCTTCCTGTAACTTCTCGTAATCTTTCGCTGACATAGAATTAGACATTACTGCCATGTAGTCTCTCTGTAAGGCAATGTCCTTATGCCCTGCATCCTGCATTACTTCCTCGGCGCTTTTGAGCTCTCCCATTCCGTAAGCAGCGTTATCCGTAACTGTGCCAGAAATGTCTAATGATATTCCTCCCATCCCGGCTATCCTTGCCGTGTTCTTCTGATAGGAGTTACCATATGCAGTTTTATCCATGTCAACATTCTTATTGTGGTTTAAATGATTCGTATCGATCTTCATATAAAATCCCCACCCGAATGTTTTCTTAATTGTACCCCTTATGATCTTTGCTGTAATTTATATCGAACGAATGCAGATAAATCTTAACCCTTAAATGAAGACACGGGGACGGTTCTGCTGTCTTCACGCATCTGGATT
>JBGUQP010000485.1:0-2661 GCA_045131145.1 Lachnospiraceae bacterium
CGGACAGGAGCCGATGCACCTTAGCAATGTTAAATATAACCGGCATGAAAGCGATAAATGAACGTTCAAGGCTGGAAGGTGATGGTGCTGTAAAGGCCGTTGCATCAACTCTAAAAGACAGCTTCAGGAAGGAAGGGGAAGTGTACAGGCTGATAGGTGATGAATTCGGGATCCTTACATCCATGGGAAAGGATGAGTGTGAAAGGCGGCTAAATGAGTCGCTTGACCGCTTATCGGAGGATAAGATCAGCTTTTCATATGGTATCAGCGTGGGGGAGGAGAGTAAGAGCGTTTCACAGATGATCCTTGAAGCAGATGGATATATGAAAGGGATGAAACAGTTATACAGCCTGCCGGCTGAGAAAAGGACCAGAATGCTCGACATACAGAAAAACGTCATTCCAAAGAGCAGTATTGTTGAGAGCAGGGACAGCAAGCTGCAGCCTGTAGACATAGATGATGATGAAGCTTTCTCTGCTGAGCTTGTCAGAGGAATGGCTTGATGCAGCTGATGCTTAAGGATATACCGGTTATGGATATAGCTGATACGGAGTCCGGGTTCATAGTAAAAAAGATCCGGGAACCGGAACTTCTGCCGGTATTTCTGTTAAATAATTGCTTGACCAATACGGTCAATGAATGGTTTAAAAAGAGGATAATACCACGGAACAGGGAAGGCTATGATGACGTAAAGAAGAGGTACGGAAAGGCCTGGTGTGATAACAAGAATTATGCGTCATTGACCGATCAGTACTGGCTGAGAAAACGAGATGAAAAGTGGAAGAAGATAAACTTTTTCACAAGGTATTACAGCCCTGATGTGGGGGATGCCTTCTTTACCCCATGGAAGATAAGTGATATCCGTTCCAGCGATTCACCAGATCTTACTACAGGCGGTGTTTTGAGAAAGAGATGGAAGCAGGACAAGAAAACATTAAGATCAAGACTTGTAAAAGCAGGGAGCAGAGCAGCAAAGCAGGAACCTTTGTATGAGGTGCTGGTATCGGTATTATGTGAAAAGCTTAATATAAATGCTGTCAATTCGGAGCTTTGCGTTGAAGGATATAAGGTATGTTCATGCAGCGATAACTTTATTGACGAACATACGGAACTGGTTACGGCGAGTGATATATATTTCTCAGAACAAAGAGACCCTGATACTTCGGTAGAGGCGCATCTTTTTAATATGTGTGAAAAGTTCAGGATACCAGGAGCAGAGCAGCATATTAAGGATGTCACTTTTATTGATACTGTATCCGGTAATACTGACAGAAATTTAAGCAACATAGGGTTTGTAAGGAATGTTGATACTTTTGAGTTTATAGGCCCGGCCCCGATATTTGACAGTGGTAATGCATATTGGAATATAAGCAGGATAAAGGGTACAAAGAACAGTGAGCTTTTTTCAGAGACAGAACAGGATGTTTTTAAGGAATATACAAAAAAGTATGATATAGAAAATATTGTAAAGGATCGTTCTTATGAAGAGATGATACTGACATATCCGGCTCTTCAGGGAGCAGAGAAGCAGAAACTGATCGATGCGATAAGCGCTAGGAACAAGGAACTCCTTGGTTCGCGCTAAAATGCCAGAATTTTTTGAGATTTTATTGATGGAAGCTGATCCGAATGATAATATGATTTCAGCACAGTTTCGGCGATGGCGAGTCTGTGAAAAAATCTCTGTAAAAACGGAATAACACTGTATGAACGGGGTCTCCTAAGATAAAATAAATCTTTAGGAGGCCTTTTATTATGGCAAAAGAAAAGAAACCCGTACACAAATTCCAGATGACAGACGGTAAGCGTCAGATCATCCAACAGCTCCTTCAGGAGTATGACATCGAGACTGCAGAGGACATACAGGATGCTCTCAAGGATCTCTTAGGTGGTACCATCAAAGAAATGATGGAAGCCGAAATGGACGATCATCTTGGATATCAGAAGTCAGAACGTTATGACAGCGACGATTACCGTAATGGCTACAAGACAAAACGCGTCAACTCCAGCTTCGGCAGTCTCGATATCCAGGTTCCACAGGACCGAAAATCATCCTTTGAGCCTCAGGTTGTTAAAAAGAGGCAGAAGGATATTTCAAACATTGACCAAAAGATCATTTCTATGTATGCCAAGGGAATGACCACCCGCCAGATTTCCGATACCCTTGAAGACATCTATGGTTTTGAGGCATCAGAAGGCTTTATTTCCGACGTGACGGATAAAATACTGCCTCAAATCGAGGAATGGCAGCATAGGCCTTTGGAAGACGTTTATCCGGTCATTTTCATTGATGCCATCCACTATTCCGTAAGGGATAATGGTATCATCAGAAAACTGGCTGCATATATCATCTTGGGCATCACATGTAGCGGTCATAAGGAAGTGCTTTCAATTCAGATCGGTGAAAATGAAAGTGCAAAGTATTGGCTTTCCGTCCTTAATGAAATGAAAAATCGTGGCGTAAAGGATATCCTCATCGTATGTGCCGATGGTCTTTCGGGCATCAAGGAAGCCATTTCAACTGCCTTCCCGAATACAGAGTATCAGAGATGCCTAGTCCATCAGGTACGTAACACCCTCAAATATGTGCCTGACAAGGACAGAAAAGCCTTTGCCAAGGATCTGAAGACGATTTACAACGCTCCTTCCGAAGAAGATGGC
>JBGUQP010000486.1:0-2201 GCA_045131145.1 Lachnospiraceae bacterium
ATAATAAGCGGGGGGATAGGCGCCTTCATACAGTTCTATGTCTTAAACGGCCCGCAGAATCAGGCGATATCGGACGCCCTGGATACCATTACGGTACTTCCGAAAACCGTTACATTTACGACAGTCAATATCATCCTTAACATATTTGACAAGGGTGTATGCCTTGGCGCCGCCCTGCTTGTCATCAGCCTTATCTCACAGGAATCGAAGAACAGAATAAAGAACCTTGGCTGGAAGCAGAAGCTCCTTTCGGATGAGGAATTAAAGGTCATCAAAAAGAGGGGCGGAGAGTCACGCACATCAGTTCGTACCAGGATGTCCCTTATCCTGGTCGGCTTATCTATGGCTCTTGTGTTCATGATGGGCGGTATCTGTGTAACCCTGTACTTCAATTTTGTCAAGGAGGAGCGCAGGCAGGTGGCTGAAGCTGCGGCCAGGTTTGCCGCCGAATCCGTCAATCCCGAAAGGCTTGATGAATACATCAGGGTGGGGATGCAGGCACCCGGGTATATGGAGACCAAGCAGACACTCAAGCATATAAGGGACAGTGCGCTGGGAGTCAAGTACCTGTATATACTTAAGGTGGAGAAGGACGGATGCTATTTCGTATTTGACCTGGATACCGAGGACGTGAAGGGATATGAGCCGGGGGATAAGGTTGAAATAGAGGAGGCCTTTGAGCCCTATATGGACGACCTGCTTGCCGGCAGGAAGATCGAGCCCGTTGAATCGGATGACCTGTCAGGATGGGTAATGACGATCTACGAACCCATAAAGAATGCAAAGGGAGAGACCGTGGGCTATGCGGGCGCCGATGTTTCCCTTGATTATACGGCAGCATATATCAATTCATTTGTTGTCAAGGTGTCCTTCATAATGGCTGGTCTGCTGGTGTTTGTTATAGCTTTCGGCATATGGATAACCAGCGTTTATACGGTATATCCGATCGGCTCCATAACCTCTCTGGTTGACAGGTTTGCAAAATCGGGTGATGACCAGGAGGAACTTGACGGCAACGTAAGGAAGATCCGGTCCCTTGATATCCGGACGGGTGACGAGGTCGAGAGGCTCTATCAGGCCATCTGCATGATGACTTTAAGGCAGGCCGAGCAGATGAGAGAGATAAGGCATTATACGGATTCCACAGCCAAGATGCAGGACGGCCTTATCATCACGATGGCGGATATGGTTGAGAGCCGTGACTCCGACACGGGAGCCCACGTACAGAAGACGGCGGCTTACGTTAAGATAATCGCAGAGGGACTTCGCAGGAAGGGCTATTATGCGGAGAAGATCACGGATAAATATATTGCGGATTGTGTAAGAAGCGCACCCCTTCATGATGTGGGCAAGATAAACATCCCGGACAATGTCCTTAATAAGCCCGGAAAGCTTACGGATGAAGAATTTGCGATAATGAAGACTCATGCTTCGGAAGGAAGGAAGCTTATAGAGAAGGCCATAAACACGGTTCACGGCGAGAGCTATCTGAAGGAAGCGAGAAATATGGCAGGCTATCATCACGAACGCTGGGACGGCAGGGGTTATCCCGAGCAGCTCCACGGGGAGGTTATCCCCCTCTCGGCCCGTATCATGTCCGTGGCGGATGTGTTTGATGCACTTACATCACCGCGTGTTTACAAGCCTGCATTTCCGCTTGACAAGGCCCTGTCCATAATACAGGAGGGGGCCGGAACCCAGTTCGATCCCAAGGTTGTGGAAGTGTTTATGGAGTACCTTACCGAAGTCAAGGTTATACTGAAGAAGTACAATAATCAGGATAATTAACGGGAGAATGCCTGTCTATGAGGAAAGTCATATGTAGGGCGGCGGTCATGATGACCGTGATGCTGATCATCACAACAGGAATATTTACCTGTGTCTCAAGTGCCAGGGAGGCCGAGACGGGGGACAAGGGGCTTAAGAGCGGCGGCGGTTATGCCCTGTCAGGCCAGATAGACCTTGTGGGTTATTCCGCCAAGATCTATGATGCCACAAACGGTCTTCCGACATCAGATGCCAATTGTATACTTGGAGCCAGTGACGGCTATGTGTGGATAGGCGGTTATTCGGGGATCATTAAGTACGACGGCTCAACCTTTGAGAGGCTTAATACACAGGAAGGTTTAACCAGCGGCAGAGGACTGTTTGAGGATGCCATGCACAGGATATGGGTGGCAACCAATGATAACGGCGTGGTA
>JBGUQP010000487.1:0-8109 GCA_045131145.1 Lachnospiraceae bacterium
TCATATGCGCCCTTAAATATGTATGCAAATATCGCAGCAAAAAGGATCGAACCGGCTATACCTCCGACCGCTCCTTCTATGGATTTCTTAGGGCTTAAGATGGGAGCCAGCTTGTGTTTCCCAAACTTCATGCCGACAAGATACGCACAGGTGTCGCATATCCAGGATGAAATATATATAAGCCAGACAGTATACTGCCCAAACCGCATAGACCTTGTCAGATATATAAACCCAAGCATAACGGGAACATACATGAACCCGAAAAAAGCCTTGACTATAAGGTCACTCTCGTATTCCGGAAAAGAAAGAACAAAGACTGCAAGCATAGCAACAAACACGATGCACAGGATCAGGAAAAGCTTAAGCAGCCCGTTGTTTTCTATTACCATTGCAGCCAGGAAGTAAACAGCCGTACCGACATAGCCTATCCTTTCAAGAAGACTTCTGTCATCTCCCTCCTTATAGACACCTGTCGTTCTGTAGAATTCAAAAAGTCCCTGTTCCGAGATCAGCAGAAGGATAAGCCCCATAAAGGGTCCGCCTGTATAGTTCATTAATGCGATCAGGACAACAAGGACCGCTGCGCTTATAACTCTGGTTTTAAACATAAACCCTACTCCTTAACACCGCCGTATCTTCTGTCGCGTTTATTGTAAGCCTCTATAGCCTTCTCAAGTTCATCCGCCGAAAAATCGGGCCAATGGATATCAGTAAAATAGAATTCCGAATAGGCAAGCTGCCACAGCAGGAAGTTGGAAAGGCGCTGTTCTCCGCTCGTCCTTATAAGAAGATCCGGGGCAGGTATCCCGCTCGTATCAAGGTATGATTCAAAAATATCCTTCGTCACCGGTCCCTCAAGCCTGTTTTCCTTAACATCCTCAATGATATGATTCATTGCCCGAAGCATCTCATTCTGACTGCCGTAGTTAAGTGCAACCTGAAAATGCAGACCGCTGCAGTCGCCTGTTTCATCTTCAAGCTTTTTTATTATCTCCTGAATATCCGGTGCCAGCCTGCTCTTGTCTCCTATGACACGCACGCACATATTATTCTTCCTGGCTCTTTTAATACAGGTTTTCAGATATGAGCGCAAAAGCCCCATAAGTGCTTCCACCTCCTCATCCGGCCTTGACCAGTTTTCGGTGGAAAAGGCATAAACGGTGAGGTATTCTATACCTCTGTTATATGCTATCTCACACATATCCTCAACCGTTTTGGCCCCCTGGACATGTCCGTAGTTCCTGGGCATTCCCTTAGCCTTTGCCCAGCGTCCGTTTCCGTCAAGTATTATCGCCACATGTTTTGGAACCTTAAGTTCCTTATCCATTAATGAGTCCTCCGATTTCCTCTATCTATAAAAGGGCAGGACGTATGATCGTCTTGCCCTTGTATCCGTCTTTACTTACCCTTAAACAGTCAGGATATCCTTGGATTTCTCTTCCACCATCTGATCCACCTGCTTAGTGTACTTATCTGTCAGCTTCTGAAGTTCTTCCTCAAGCTGCTTGATCTCATCTTCGGATACATCTTCCGACTTGCCAAGCTTCTTGAAAGCATCATTGCCGTCTCTTCTTATGTTCCTTATGGCTACCTTATCGGCCTCACCCTTCTTCTTTACTTCCTTGACAAGATCCTTCCTTCGTTCCTCTGTAAGCTCGGGAAAGACAAGCCTTATTACGTTTCCGTCATTGGTAGGGTTTATCCCCAGATCTGATGTCTGTATGGCCTTCTCGATCTCCCTGAGCATTGACTTGTCCCAGGGTTGTATCTGTATGATCCTGGCCTCGGGAATAGCTACATTACCTACCTGCTGTATCGGCGTGGGAGTTCCGTAATAATCAACCTTTATCTTGTCAAGCACATGCGGATTGGCCCTTCCGGCCCTTATCGTATTCAGCTCAGAGGTAAGATGATCTATCGTCTTTATCATCTTCGATTCATATTCTTTTATTCTCTCGTTCATTGTAACGCCCCTTCTCTCCTGTAAGTTCTAAACAGTAACCTTAGTCCCGTTAAATTGTCCGTATATGGTATTTACTATGCTGTTCTCCTCATTAAGCGAAAATACATACATAGGCATCCTGTTCTCCATTGCCAGTATTGATGCCGTTAAGTCAACTACCTTCAGCTGTTTTTCAATAACCTCGTCTATGGTTATGGTGTCGTACCTGACAGCGGCAGGGTTCTCCTTGGGATCGGAATCGTAGACACCGTCTATCGCCTTTGCGAGCAATATCCCGTCTGCTTCCACTTCAACGGCGCGAAGCACAACTCCCGTATCGGTTGAAAAATAAGGATGCCCTGTACCTCCTGCGAAAAATACCACCATACCCTTCCCGAAATACTTATTGGCCCTGTCCTTGGAGAAGAGCTTGGTAAAGGACCCGCATTCAAACGGTGTCAGAATGCTTGTCATCATACCGACCGACCTGAACATTTCCGATACATATATACAGTTCATTACCGTAGCCAGCATTCCTATCTGATCAGCCTTGGTCCTGTCAATATTCTCGCTCGTACGTCCGCGCCAGAAATTACCTCCGCCGATGACCACTCCGACCTGGGTACCCTTATCCGTAAGTTCTTTAACCTGACGGGCAACCATCAGTATGGTATCGTCATCGAATCCGGACTTCTTGTCGCCGGCCAGTGCCTCACCGCTCAGCTTAAGGAGTATTCTCTTCATATAAATCATTCCTCATCATCAAAGAAATTGCTTGCAGTCACATCCGAATAGCACTGTGAGCATGAACCTTCGATGATCGCACCGTTATTGATCTGTATCGATTTGCTCTTGATGTTACCAACAATAACGGCCGTTGAATCGAGAACAACAGGTCCCTGCACATCAATATCACCCTTCACGGCACCTGCAAGTACCGCTGCGGCAGCCTTGATATTACCCTTGACTATGGAACCCTGAGCAACCTTGACCGAGCTGTTTGAGAAAAGTCCGCCTGTTATCTTGGCCCCGTCAACAAAGATGTTGTCTGCCTTCGAATCACCATCAACACGTCCTGCTATGCTTAACTTGCCCGAAACATCAAGATTTCCGGAAACAACTCCCAGAACCTCGAGGCTTCCGGCACAGCTGATATTTCCGTTAACCGTCATGCCGTCTATTATGCAGCCTGCGGATGCCGAGCTCTTGTTGTCATCCCATATTGTATTGATGGGAGCCTCCCTGGGTGTCTCCTCAAATATGGGAGTCGTCACGGTATTGATCGGTCCCTCGTCATACACAGGCTCAGGCTCGGATGCCGAAAGAGATGACATCATCTCTCCGTAGGAAACTGCATCTTCCTGCGTTTCTTCCGATGCTTCTTCCACGGGTTCGGGTTCCTCAACAGTCTCCTCAGCTTCGGCAAAGTAGTCGATATCATCGTCCTCTACTTCCTCGACTTCTTCTTCAACAACCTCTTCAACTTCCTCTATTTCAACATCATCGGGGATATCTTCGATAGGATTACCGTCTTCATCAACATATATTACTTCTTCGATAACTTCCTCTTCACCGTCGTAATCGCCGTCATCTTCCACTTCCTCAACGACCTCTTCGATCACTTCTTCATATTCTTCTTCGGCATCTTCCCCTGCCGCAGGGCTTGATGAAGCTTCCTCGGGCCCGTCAAAGGATGCAAACAGCTGTGAATAGTCCTCACTCTGGGTAGGAGAGTCATCACCCTCATCGGGCACGGCAGCAACCGCTTCCTTAACAGCCTCCTCCTCAGGCATGAGTTCATTCACCGCCTGTGACAGGTCTTCCTTGAAATCCTTAAAAAAGCTCATTTCATATCCTCCTCATATTATAGTTAATATTGGATCGGTGTTGTATAGTCGTCTATCGGAAGAATAATATAACCCTGCGCCTGCAAACCCTCGATCACCGCAGGCAGGGCATCAACCGTCGTCGTCTTCTCCGACAGATCGTGGAACAGGATCATTATCTCATTCCTGTCCTCCGGGGTCGGCAGTGCATTTATACCATTAAAAACGTTGTCTATGATCTCCTGCTTTGATAGCTTAGCCACATCCGCGTCGCCGCTGTTAACATTCCAATCATAGTAAACGATTCCCCGCTTATCAAGCACATTCGTGAACTTGTTCATGCTCACCTGTGCCACTTCATTGTTGCTCCCTCCCGGGAACCTGTATATACTGGGCATAAAGCCCGTAATATCATATATCACATACTGAACATGGTCCAGATCCGCTGCAAAGGCATCCTCGGATTCATATACTTCCGTATATATGTGGGAATATGAATGCATTCCCATCACATGTCCTTCTTCATGTATTCTCCGGTATTCATCCTTATATGCATCTGAAAAACGTCCTATAACAAAGAAGTTCCCCTTAACATTGTAGGAATCAAGAATATCGAGTATTTTATCGGTGTTTGGACTTGGTCCGTCATCAAAAGTAAGGTACGCCTTTTTCACAGCCTGCGTAGACGCCTTGACGTCCGACTCACTTTTCTTACTGTCTTCCTTAAGTTCCTTAACCTCGGTCGATATCTCGGGACCAGCCAAAGCTGCGGCTTCCGCCTCCGATCTTCTGGCCATTTCTTCATTATAAGACTGCATCGAAAGTCTTGATATAAGAAGTCCCTTTGATACTCCGTCAAGCTGTGATGAAGAACCGCCGTTACCGCGATAACACATAAATAACGACAGCAAAAAGGCACCTCCAAACACGGCTGCCAGCTTCAGTCCCCTGTTCCGGGCACATAACACCAAACCTATTGTACCACATCCACTATGCTTATTAAAAGATTTTTTTTGATTACTTTTCTTTTTCCTCATTATTGCTTAAAAACCATATCAAAACAGCTGCCGTGATCAGTAAGGGAATGCCCGCCACAAGACCGGCCGGTGATGGTCCAAACAGCAGCCTTCCGCCATCCTTTGTAAAAAGGATACCCAGTGAACCTATGGAATTGACAGCCCCATGACCTATAACGGCAGGTATGCATGAACCTGTTTTCAGGGTAACATAGGAAAAAAATGTTCCGACCGAGAAACAGAAAACGATCATGGCCAGTATACCCGGAACCGGATAACCTGCATAATCCGTACCGTAATTATGTCCCATGAGA
The DNA here is from genome assembly GCA_045131145.1 of Lachnospiraceae bacterium. Lineage (GTDB taxonomy): Bacteria > Bacillota > Clostridia > Lachnospirales > Lachnospiraceae > UBA2868. The sequence continues at coordinate 5,099 of JBGUQP010000487.1, forward strand.
GTAAGCGGAAGGTGCCACAATCCCCAGATGATACCGGTCAAAACCATTAGCGGCAGGGGTTTAAGCCTTCCATTTAATTTATGGAGCAGGTATCCCCTCCAGCCCCATTCCTCGCCGAAACACGTGATGCAGTTAAGGACCGGCCCGATCAGAAAAGCCGTGACGGCCTGGGATATGGCGCTCTTCCTTGCTGCTTCGGGCGTGATCCCGGTGATCCCCTGACCGGCATATGTATCTATCATAAATTTCATATCATAAGAGAAGTCATCCCTGAAACAGATAAAATATATCAATATGCCAAGAAGGGTCAGGATGCCCGGAAGGAACCAGGCAAGCAGATAATACCTGTATTTCCCCTCCTTTAAATTGAAGCTTATATACGAGTCGCCAAAACCTTCATGGGTTAAGATCCTTGTAAGAGCGGCACAAAGTGCCGGAAAAAACATAGCGATGGCGACCCACAGGGACATGTTGGCAATATTGGAAGCCGAACTCTCCCTTATAGGTCTGACAACAAAAATATACTCATAAATATATGTAAGAGAAAAAACCAGGATAAGGTATAAAGCAAGCCTTCTTCCGTCCCTGTTGTCCTTAGTCTCCATATCAATTCCTCCCCTTTTTTTATTCTTCACAGTGAAAACCACTATATATATTACTATAATTGCACTCCGGATACAACCTGTAGGATATCCAAAAGATTTTTACGAAATTATTATGGATAAGATGAACAATTAAAAAGCGTCACGTTGGCTAAAATTTGTGATATTTTTTGTATTTTTATATTGCATTTCCCGGGAACTTATGACATAATATAAGTGCAAAGGGCTGCCTTTGCGTGTAAGGATGTTTGTTATAGGATGTAAGATCCAAAGGAGGGAATTGCTATGAAGAAAAAATCTCTTATAGGGATCATAGCAGGTGTAGTGCTCGTTCCGATTGCTGTATGTGCGATTCTGATGAATTACAAGGGCGTGGGAATCGAGGACAACTCAGCTAAGCGTGATTTTGCCGAAATTGAAGGCGAGACCGTATCAAGTTTCGATGAGGGAGCAATTGCTCTCGCAGCTTCTTCAGCAACAGATGCAGGACTTCGCAACATAGCTCTTGATGCTCTTGATGAGATAAACATGGAGCGGGCTGCTGCAGGTCTTGGTGCACTTAGGTGGGACGGAAACCTCGAGTCGTGTTCTGCTGTTCGCGCAGAAGAGTGTGAAATTTCATTCTCACATACCAGACCCAACGGTAAGGCTTGGTATACTGTAAACAGTAAGGTACAGGGCGGCGAGAATCTGGCATACGGATTCAATTCCGCAGGTGCTGCTGTTACAGCCTGGATGAACAGTCCTACTCACCGCGAGAACATTTTATGGGATGAGTTTACAAGATGTGCTATCGCAATATACGAAGCAGATGACGGAACCTATTATTGGGCACAGGAATTCGGTTATTGATCGGATTCATACACAAAGAGACAGAAGAGGCAGGTTGACGAACCTGCCTCTTTTATTTTGTATATCAACTGTATTACACTCTTACTCTTCTGCTTATTCCGGCCCCCATTGCATTTGGACCTGTATGTACAGAGATAGAACATGAAAGCTTATTATAATAAACTTCTATATTCGGAAAGGCCTCCTTTACGGTATTGCACCAGTTCCCGGCATCAGCCTGATCAACAAAGGATCCCGCCGTACCTATGATAAGTTCATCATGTGGTACACCGGCGAATCTTGTTTTAAGCTCTTCATTCATCTCCTCTATCATCTTGGACATGGCCTTTTTGATCCCGCGGACAGGAAGACACACTTCAAAATTCCCTCCCGTTGTACGGAGTATGGGTTTTATTCCGAGTACATTTCCAACCGTTGCCGCCGTTGCATTGACACGGCCCGTCTTCCTCAAGTGGTCAAGCGTGTCTACGGTCAGATATACAACCGAGTCATATGCCGTCTCTTCAAGTATTTCCTTTATCCTTTTGGCCGAATTCCCGGCTTGTGCCAGTAATACAGCATCCATTACAGACTGTCTCTGAGTAACGGATATCCTGTGGTTGTCTGCGATTACTATTTTTCCCTCATATTCTCTGGCAAAAAACTCCGCATTCTTCTGAGAACTTGACAGCCCCGAAGACATGGGTATATAGACTATTTCATCATAGCCATCTTCAAGGATCGAATCCCACATATCAACCAGTTCGCCCGGAGATGGCTGTGATGTGGATACATCCGCCCCCTCCATCATCACCTCAAAGAAATGGGCACGTGACAGATTTACACCCTCAATGAAATTCTCTTCATTTATGATAACCGGCATGGGCATACAGAAAATACCCATCTCCTTTGCTTCGTCGACCATTATCCCACTGTTGGTATCGGTCATTACTGCAACTTTCATCAGTATCTCCTAATTATTAAATAATGATCCGTTATTCTCCTCTTTCATCGCCCCAGAAGAAAAGAGCCACTGTTCCGGGACCCGTATGGGCACCGATCGTTGTTCCTATATAATTGATAAGTATCTTACCCTTTAAAGCAGGGATCTTCTCCTCTATAAGCGATGCTACCGCCTTGGCATCATCAAGACAATGCGCATGAGTCATAAAACATTTACCGTTATAATCATTGGCATTCTCGGCATGCATGATCATCTGCTCTACGGTTGCCTCAATAACCTTCTTTTTGGTTCTTATTTTATATCTGGGGATCAGCTTACCTTCGTTATTCACATTCAGAAGCGGGCAGATGTTCAACATATTACCGAAAAATCCGGATACCTTGCTGACCCTTCCTCCCCTTACCAGATATGTAAGATCAGTGGTGAAGAACCAATGATGTACTTTCAGCCTGTTCTCAAGGGCGAACTTTTCAAGTTCTTCTATACTCCTGCCTTCATCCCTAAGGTCTGCAAGTTTATCGACCAGAAGTCCGAATCCGCCCGATGCTGCCATGGAATCAATAACTATAAGCTTCCTTTCGGGATATTTCTCCCTAAGTTCCGCCGCAGCGATA
>JBGUQP010000488.1:0-4095 GCA_045131145.1 Lachnospiraceae bacterium
GGATACGGTTTCGTTATCAACCATAGTCGATACCATTTCAAGGCTTTCTTCAGGCCGCAGTCCTGCATTCAGTGTTAGAGCCATACCGGAAGCAAAACGGCCGACGGCTATCTTCTCATAAAGGGCTCTTGTCAGAAAAAACCTGGAGCAGAAGGCCGTAAAGTAGACACGCCCGCGTTCCGTACGAAGAAAGATGATATAAAGCGCAATAAGTACCACGAGCAGGCTTATGAAAATCACCGAATAGGTGCCTATCATGCTGCCGAACTGCATAAGCCCTTTGGAAAACCCTGTCATCTCGGAACCCAGCTGGATAAATACCTGATTGAAGATCGGGAGGACCTTGATGACAAGAACGAGAATGACAATAAACATCATTCCTATTATTATAAAGGGATACTTAAGCGAATTCTTTATTCCTTCGGAGATGTTCTGCTCTCTTGTATAATGAAAGGAGAGTGAATGCATTACCTCATCAAGCTTACCTGAGGTCTCACCAATACGGATCATATCCAGGCAGTATTTGGGGAATACACCGGTCCGCTCCATTGCCTCATTAAGACGGCAGCCCTCATGAAGGCCCTGGAGGATGGTGTCGAGTATCTCCTTACCTTCCCTGCTCATGGCATCCTCCTGCATGACTGTGATGCCATCCATGTGATTAAGACCGGCATCCAGCGTCATTGCGAACTGCTCACAGAAGAGGGCCAGTTCTTCGTAGTTTAGTTTCTTCTTTCTTTCAGCCATTTTTACTCCTTTCCCAAGGGTCCTCCTTAGGATCATTAATAGGTAAGAATTACTCCGTAATTCTTTTGATACTTATGTCATAAGGACTCCACCATCTTCGATGGTACCCCTCATGACGAATCCTCGCCGCTAAGGCATCATAAGGAATCCCCCACTTCGTGGTACCCCTTATGATCATTAATAATTATACATCATGGTATATTCTGTTTTTTTGCCGCTTCCGATGAGGCTTGTATTTCCATCGGCGTTGGCATCGAAGGTCGGATCCATCAAGGTCCAGACATTGCCGTCGAACTGTATGATATCATTTATCCAGCCTATATCCTTTACATATACACTCAGCCATGCATGGTAGGCATCTCCCGAATAGCCGATCTCCATCCTAGTGGGTATTCCCACACTTCTTAACATTGCGGTCATAACAGCCGAATAGTCAAAGCAGATACCTGTCTTTATGCTCAAAATCTCATCCACATCGGGAAGATAGCCGGGCTGAACATTCTCTGCCTTGTAGTAGTCATAGGTTATGTTTTTGATCATATAATCATAGACTTTCGCAACTGCATCAAGTTCGTTGCTGCATCCATCCGTGAGCTGTCTGGCAAGTGCGGTTGTTTTAGATTTATCCGAGAAATTAACATACTGGTTCGGATACAGGAAGGGGCTGAGCTCATCCTTAAGAGACACTTCCAGATCCTGTGCATATATCATGGCATATTCATTGCTCTGAATATTCTCATAGATCGTGATACTGTATATCCCGCTCCCAAGAGAAAGAGGAATGATCGTATCTTCATTGGGTGGGATATTGTAGGTATAGGTTATGCTGGTATCCTTAAACAGCTGAAGCTTCGCCTTTTGGGCATTTCCAAGATATCTTACACAGATATATCCGTCTTCGGCATATGCTGCATCAAAACTTAAATACTCATTGCCGTCCGTTGGCTCATCAGAAATCTTGGGAAGACGTATGTCATAATCATTTGACCATGCTTCCGCCTGATTCTCTAGCTTTACTTCGGTTTCACGCTGCGAGGGCGGAATTTTCTTACCGCAGCCTGTTAGAGAAAGAGCAAGTAAAAATACAAGCGTGACGATATGTAATTGTGTCCGTAATTTATTTATCATAAGCCGATAATTTCGCATTCAGGGTATGACCGTGCTCATCGGAAATATATATTGTCAGGCCTTCATGGGGATAGGGGAAGATAACTTCTCCGGAATCCCTGTCATAACCGGTGGGCACAATGGTCTTGCCGTCTGCGGTTTTAGCAAATATAGCTTCGTAATCGATGTCGTCACCGATTAGTTTAAGGGTAAAATGATCATTATACAGGGAATAGTCCTCAATGATTATCTTATCAGGCGCTATGCCGGCCCTGTCAACCTTAAGCTGGCTGTTCATAAGTGCAACAGGTGAAACCAGTACAAGGAAGAGGAAGCCGATACCGATCCATTTGCAGAAATCCACAAGGTTGGTCTGGGCCAGTCCCTTAAGCAGAAGCAGATCAAAATTTATATTGGGTGTTTCAACATTGGAGGCTTCCAGTACATTTTTCAATACATCGACTGCAGCCTGCTTTGGCATGTTGTATTTCCTGGAACGTTTGTAAAACATTATTTCCCCTCCTTTCTCAGCATCTTATAGATTGCCTTCTTGCCGCTGTTTATGTACCGCTTTACGGTACTTCTTGAACAGTTAAGTGCTGCGGCTATGTCCTCAAGCTTCATTTCATTGTAGAACCTCATTACAATGACCTGCTGTTCGAGGAAGGGAAGGGAGTTTACTGCTTTTGTTAAGGAGGACAACTCCTCCTTGTTTTCGTAATGCTCATCCGGATTGTGTTCCGGTTTTTCGTCAAGTATAAGTTCCAGCAGTTCAGAACTTATCGAATCCGGGTGATTCTTCTTGGCCATGTCGTAGCATACGTGAAAACATATCTGATTAAGCCAGGCTACGAACAGGGAGGGGTCCTTTATGTTATTAATGTTTTTCAGGGCCGATATATAGGTTTCCTGCACAGCGTCCTGAGCCAGATATGCATCCCGCAGATAATGCATCGAGTAGTTGTAGGTGTGGTTGTAGGTGGTTGCATACAGCTCGGCGAAGGCTTCGGAAGAGCCCGATTGCGCGGAAATGACAAGGTTGCCTATATAAGCATGGTTAAAGTCAGCCATTTACGCTACCTTTCACGCGAATATAAAGTAGATATAATGGAGAGGAAGCTCTTAAGACCTTCCTGCTCATTTAGGATATAACCGATGCGGACTTCCATTGCAGGTTCTCCGTGTTGTTCATTGTATCTTTCTATCTCTCCGTTTAAGGATTCGATAAATTCCTGCATTCTTTCAGCGGGACAATCATCTATAATAAGAAGGAATTCGTAACCGGAGTTCCGGCCCGCGAAACCGTATTTGTTTGCGAGCAGCTCGAGCATCTGGGCAAAATCATGTATGTACTTGTCGCCGAAGAGACGACCGTTTGCAACATTGATCTCATCTATACGGGGAAGTTCTATAAGAGCGCATCCGATCTTCGACACGTCGCGTTTGTTTACATATTTGTTAATGATAAGGTCGCAGCCGTTTCTGTTGGGAAGGCCGGTAAGTGAATCCAGATATGCAGCCTGGTGGAGCTTGTGATTCTCGACGATCTCCTTCTGAAGCTGGGAAAAATCAGATATCAGGCAGATTGCAGAGTAGATCATGAAGGCCCAGAGAAAGACGCATATGGTTAAGAGGTTACGGTTAGAAAATATATTGTTTCGAAGAAGGGGGTCAAACTTGAGGTAGCAGAAGAACATGATCCCGAACAAAACAAGAAGAGTCAGCTGAATAAGCTTGAAAAGCTTAAAATTGTGATATCGATCATTGTTCATGACTTGGCGTCCTTTCAGTGTTTATGAATACCTTTATATCATAACTCAAATAATGGAAAAAAAAAATAAAAATCGTGAACCTTTTTATATATGGAAGTAGTCTTTATTTATGTAACCGAAAAGTTACCTAATCCACGAAACGTGACCTATACCGGAGACTTGATGACTATATGGAAAACTATAACCTTAAGATAATTGAAGAGAATCAGGTTCCCTTAAGTGCGGGAACAAGCGATTACAGTGGTATCGTGCTTGCGGTAGTTCTTACCTGTATTGTAATAGCTGTAGTTGTCCTGTATTCCTTCTGGTACAGGAATCATAAGAAGCGTATTGCGCAGCTGCTGGTCATGGGACTTGACAGTGAGCCATACATAAATGAGATGGACGGAGTGAGTGCCTTCCATCCCTTCCGGACCATGAGGATCGAGAGAGAGCTTGAGAACCGGGTGGTTCAGGGTAGTGCGAAAGG
>JBGUQP010000489.1:0-6475 GCA_045131145.1 Lachnospiraceae bacterium
TCATGACCCTTCCCACCGCAATGGCGGAATACTTCTTTGTTCCCGCGGCATCATTTACAAGGCGGCCGTACTTTACCGACAGGGCCCTTGAAAAGTTTATACCCAGGGCGTAATCTTCGATGGTACGCATTATTCCCGACTTACCCAGCCTGTCATATTCGCTCATGGCCTTGGCTTCACGTATCCCCTTGAGTATCTCCTCGTCCGTCTGGGAGTCTATCCACACCCTAAGCTCTCTCATGCCCTCGCGCACTCCGCCAAAGTTGCGTATGTTCTCCTCGATCGTCTGGCCTTCCTTCCCCGAGTCGCCTGCCCAGTAGACAGTATCTATATCCTCCCTGTGAAGAAGACCGTTAACGATATTATACTGTTTTGCTACCGGCTTAAGGACTCCGTATTTATAATCTTTAGGCAGAAAAGGAAGATCTTCAAGCTTCCACGACTTATATTTTATATCGTAATCCTCGGGATAAAGCATTCCGACAAGGTGTCCGACACACCACGAGATCACATATTCATTATTTTCTATATATCCTTCCCGGTTACCCTTAACATTAAGAACCCTGGCAAAATCACGCGCCACGGAAGGCTTCTCGGTAATGATAAGCTTCTTACCCAATAGTTCCTCCCCGGTTATCCTAAAGCTGTGTTCCGTCAATCAGTGTTATATGATCGTTGATCATTGCCTCCTGTTTGAGCTCAAGGTCAAAATCACCCGCACTGAACAGATAAATGTCGTTTATATCGAGCTTGGCCTGCTTAACGCAGAACATAAGCCATTCATAATCCGCATAATTCATAGCAGGACTTTCCCAGTTACAGAGGGCTACCAGTGTCCGGCCGTCATCATCCATGGCTACGGTGTCGATGGTACCGACCTTGCCGACCCAGATCCCCCGCTGGGTATACCTGAAGCTAAGCTTATCCATCTGGTTTAATATATCAAGATATTCCGCGCACACATCCGTGAAACAATATGCGGTGTATGACTTGAAGGTAGGTGCTATATATTTCTGGTAGAACTTTTCCGGGTTCATAAAACCCAGCCTTGAATAATTCTTAAAGACATACTTGTACCAGAACCTGGTAAAGGGATCCGTTATCCTGTAAATACCCTTTTGTACATTCTCATGGCCCGCGGTATTTACCGAATCCACCTTCTGTACTATCTCAAGTTCGATAAGGTTCTTGATATACACCGATATCTTGGCCCTCGAAAAGCCCGTATGTTTATATATATCATTCAGCTTATTTCTACCCTGTGCGAGCGTTGCAAGTATCGTATTATAAACCGGAGGCTCACGAAGTTCAGGCGGGAGTATGTGCTTGCCAAGTTCATTCAGGGGTGCCTGATCCCTTAAAACAAGAGCACATATATTCTCGCTGACAGTCCTTGTATCATCCCATAAGTCCCACAGCATGGGGCTTCCTCCAAGTATCGAATAAGCCTCGACCGAACTTACCAGCTCGTAATTCTTGAAATATCTCGTAAAGTCAAGGAACTTAAGGTCATTAAGGCGCAAAAGACCCGATATCTCGAATGCCATCTCCTTAAGCTTCTCTACCATCTGGTTCTCTACCCAGTATACAGATGAAGAGCATAAGATGAACATGATCGGCTGATGGCTCCACTTGTTGTGGGCACCATGGACCACGGCTTCCATAAAGGATGACCCCTGTTTTACAATATTCTGAAATTCATCAACAACGATTATCCGCTTGCCGTCACCTGCCGGGCGGTTAATGATCGACGATATGATCCCGGAATATCCCTCTCTTATCTCAGGTCCCTTGGGAAACTCATCCCGAAGCTCGTCCTGCCACTGCTTAAGCTGTTCATCCTCGGAGCAGGCACGTGCCGAATAGTAGACAAAATCCTTGCCCTTGAGAAAGTCCTTGAGAAGGTGCATCTTGCCCGAAAACCGGTCTCCGTACAATACAACGATCTGGTTCTCGTCCCTTCCGTAGTAATTCTGTAATGTTTTAAGTTCTGCGGTCCTTTTAAATGCCATGATTCCCCCAACAACTTAAGTGAGCTGCCCTACGAACAGCTTCTCGAAATCAGCCCTTGACATGGGCTTGCCCATAAGAAATCCCTGAACAATATCGCAATTGATCCTTTTGAGGAAGTCGTACTGGTTCTTATCCTCAACCCCCTCAGCAATGGTCTCAAGTCCAAGCTTATTAACCATATCAACAACAGATTCGGTTATGATATTTGTCGCCTTATCCTTTATAGCCGTATCGATAAAGCTCTTATCAATCTTCAAGGTATCTATCGGGAGATCCTTAAGATATGAAAGTGATGAAAAACCTGTTCCGAAATCATCAAGCGAAACACGAAAACCCAGCTTCCTTAACATATTTATTTTCTTAACGGCCATATCCCGATCCTCAAGGAATATGGACTCAGTAAGTTCAAGCTCAATACATTCGGCCCTGACCCCGTAGAGATTGATGGCGTGCCTTAAGGTGTCGACAAAGTTCTCCTTCGTGAGCTGGATCGCCGATATATTGATAGACAAAACGAAAGGAAAATCATAAGTATCCGACCACTCGCTCACTATACGCATGGCTTCCTTGATGACCCAGTTCCCTATGGCAATTATTGCCCCGTTCTTCTCGGCGATATTGATAAAGTCGGTGGGATACATCGCCACTTCACCATTCTCATTTATCCACCTAATAAGGGCCTCTGCACCACGCAGCCTGTTATCCTTTATACTGAACTGCGGTTGGAAATACAGTTCAAAATCCTCATTCTCTATAGCTTCCTTAAGCCTCTGTTCGGTTGATACCGACTTAATGAAGGAATCCACCATATCAAGCTCGAAATACTCTATTGTATCCTTGCCCTTATCCTTGGCTTTAAAGAGGACTATCTCGGCATTTTTGACAAGCTCGAAAGCTGTCCTGCCGCCCTCAGGATAGGATGCCACTCCCGCGCTTATCGTAAAACTTACCTCTTTTTTATTGGTTAAAACAAACGGCTTCTTCAGGTCCTCGCACACTGCTTCATATAAACTTCTTGCGCTCCGGTTACCCATGGGATCAAATATGGCTACGGAGAATACATCCGAACCGAACCGGCCTATCATGACATTATCGGAAATATGCTCTGAAAGTCTTGCCGCAAAATTCTGCACAAGTTCATCACCGAGCAGCAGCCCCAGTGAATCGTTTATTTTCTTAAAGTCATCTATATCAATAAACAAAAGTTCTACCGTTGTCTTCTGTTTATCGGCTTCTTCGCACATGTTGCGCAGCTGTGAAACGAAATGATTACGGTTGAATATACCCGTAAGCGAATCATAATATGCAAGATACATAAGCTCTTCATGCTGAGCCTTAAGCCTTGTTATATCACAAAAGGTGAGGAGCTTCTCGACAGGCCTGCCCTTGTCATCATATGTTACTGTACCTTCACAGCGGAACCAGCTCTTCTTATACGTGGTACGTATCTCGGCACTGGCCTTCTTCTCCTTCCTCTCCTGCATATTAAGGAAGGTATCCCTGAACTTGATCCAGTCTTCATCGAAGATCATTCCCTTCATATACGATCCGTCAAAGGGCCTGTTTTCAAGCTTAGAGCCCGTGAATTCATCCCACGGGCCGAAAAGCTTGATATCCTTGCCATCCCGGTAATCAAAATACATATACAGATTACCGGAATTGCGTGCTATCATGTCAAAAACTCTCTGGTTGGCCGTCAGCTTTTCATTAAGTGCAGACAGCAGATCGATCTGGTACTTCGTATCGGTCATGGTTTACTCCTTAACTATGGGCTTATTTTGCATTTATATAACCCTTTGCTTTAAGGAGTTCGGCACACAGAACGGCTCCGCCTGCAGCACCTCTTACGGTGTTGTGCGACAAACCGACAAATTTATAATCAAATAACGTATCTTCTCTTAAACGTCCTATAGAAACGCCCATTCCGCGCTCGTAATCAACATCCAATGCAACCTGCGGACGATTGTCTTCTTCAAGATACTGTATGAACTGCTTAGGGGCACTAGGAAGCTTAAGGGCCTGGGGCTCACCCGAGAAGGATACCATCTTCTCTATAAGCTGCTCCCTGGTCGGCTTTTTATTAAACCGGATAAATACTGCGGCAGTATGGCCGTTAAGTACAGGTACCCTTATACACTGAGTAGTGATAAGGGGTGCTGCTGCCTTTTCTATCTTCCCGTCAACCACCTTACCCAGAATTCGAAGGGGCTCCTGCTCACTCTTCTCCTCTTCGCCGCCTATGTAAGGTATAATGTTTCCTTCCATCTCCGGCCAGTCCTTAAAGGTCTTACCCGCTCCCGATATTGCCTGATATGTTGTTGCCACAACCTCTGTGGGCTCGAATTCCTTCCATGCGGCAAGAAGGGGGGCATAACTCTGTATTGAACAGTTAGGCTTAACTGCGATGAAGCCCTTCTTCGTTCCCAGTCTCTTCTTCTGTGCTTCAATAACCTCAGCATGCTCGGGATTGATCTCAGGTATGATCATGGGAACATCGGGAGTCCATCTGTGAGCACTGTTGTTTGAAACAACGGGAGTCTCAGTCTTTGCATACTCCTCCTCAATAGCACGGATCTCGTCCTTAGTCATATCAACCGCCGAAAAGACAAAGTCAACCGTTGAAGCTACTCTCTCCACCTCGTTTACATTCATTACAATTATGTCCTTAACGGCTTCAGGCATGGGTGTGGTCATCTTCCATCTTGTTCCGACAGCTTCCTCATACCTCTTGCCCGCACTCCGAGCACTTGCAGCTATGGTCACAACTTCAAACCACGGATGATCCTCAAGCAATGATATGAACCTCTGTCCGACCATACCCGTACCGCCTAAGATACCTACCTTTAATTTCTCACTCATCTTTTTTCCTCCTCTTATATACTTTTATACTTTTTTAGACTCTAAAAATCTTCTTCCTTCTGCGATCTCCTCTTTCATGGCTTCACTTCCGGGTGCTCCCTTTGTAAGGCGTTTCTCGACACAAGTCTTTAAGCTTATCGCATCATAGATATCTTCATCAAACTTATCGCTTATTTCCCTGAGCTCATCAAGGCTTAAGTCATCTATCGAACAATCCTTATCTATACAGTAAAGAACAAGCCTTCCTATTATCCCGTGGGCATCCCTGAAAGGAACTCCCTTAAGTACCAGATAATCCGCCGCATCCGTAGCATTGGTAAAACCCTTGACCGCGCTTGCTGCCATTATCTCTTTATTGAACTTCACGCTGCTTATCATACCGTCAAAAAGCTTAATACAGCCCTTTACCGTATCCATTGCATCGAAGGCTTCTTCCTTATCCTCCTGCATATCCTTATTATAGGCAAGCGGTATACCCTTCATTGTGGTCAGAAGACTTACAAGGGCTCCGTACACCCTTCCGGTCTTACCCCTTATGAGCTCCGCAATATCGGGGTTCTTCTTCTGGGGCATTATCGAACTTCCCGTCGAATAGGAATCATCAATCTCTATATACCTGTATTCATTGGTGTTCCATATGATGATCTCCTCGCAGAAACGTGACAGGTGCATCATTATAGTTGAAGCGGCTGCCAGATACTCTATCAGATAGTCCCTGTCTGAAACCGAATCCATACTGTTAAGTGTAGGACCCTTAAAACCAAGCTCCCTGGCCGTAAGATCACGGTCGAGGGGATAGGTTGTACCGGCCAGGGCACCTCCTCCCAGGGGACAGTAATTCATCCGTTCATATATGTCGTCAAGCCTTAAGAGATCCCTCTTAAACATCTCAAAATACGCCCCCAAATGATGGGCCAGTGTAATGGGCTGGGCCTTCTGCAGGTGGGTGAAGCCCGGCATATAAGTCGATATATGCTCCTCCATCAGCTCTTGAAGAGTTTTTAAAAGATCATATATAAGACTCCTGGTTTCAAGGATTTCATCCCTTGTATAGAGGCGCATATCAAGGGCCACCTGATCGTTTCTGCTCCGCCCTGTATGAAGCTTCTTGCCCGCATCCCCTACACGGTCTATAAGGCTGGCTTCAACAAAGCTGTGGATATCCTCATATTCATCACTTATCTCTATCCTGCCCGACTCAATATCTTCAAGTATGGAATCAAGCCCCTTCTGTATAAGGGCACCGTCCTCTTCTGAAATGATCCCCTGATTTTCAAGCATCTTCGCGTGTGCCTTGGATCCTTTTATATCCTGCTTATACAGCTTCTTATCAAAACTGATGGAAGCATTGAAAGCATATACAAGCTTGTCTGTTTCCTTGGTGAACCTTCCGCCCCACAACTGAGCCATATCAAACCTCCGCAGTTTAAGTTAAAACGTCTTTTAATTCTACCACAGTAAAACTCATAAGTAAAGATAAGGACAACACGAATCAGATCGTGTTGTCCCCAATCATATCATCAAAGCTCCCGGCCGGACTCGAACCGGCGACCTACGCATTACGAATGCGTTGCTCTACCAACTGAGCCACGGAAGCCTGTAA
>JBGUQP010000490.1:0-10499 GCA_045131145.1 Lachnospiraceae bacterium
GCTTATAGATGAGAAGAAGGCGTATTACTGCTTCTGTGATAAAGCAAGGCTTGAATCCCTTACTCAGGTTGTGGACGGCAAGGAGATAAGCGTATACGATAAGCACTGCCTGCATCTATCACAGGAGGAGATAGATAAAAACCTGTCTGAAGGTAAGCCCTATGTTATAAGACAGAATAATCCCAACGAAGGTACAACGACCTTCCATGATGAGATATACGGGGATATAAGTGTTGACAATGCAGAGCTTGACGACATGATCTTAATAAAGTCAGACGGGTATCCCACCTACAATTTTGCCAACGTTATCGATGACCACCTTATGGGTATCACCCATGTCGTAAGGGGTAACGAATACTTATCGTCATCGCCCAAGTATAACAGGCTCTATGAGGCCTTCGGATGGGAAGTGCCCATATATGTTCACTGTCCCCTTATAACGGATGAAGACCATAAGAAGTTAAGCAAGAGGAGCGGGCATTCATCCTATGAAGACCTTCTTGAGCAGGGCTTCGTTTCCGAAGCCATCGTTAACTTCGTTGCACTCCTTGGATGGAGTCCCGAGGATAATCAGGAGATCATGTCCCTTGAGGAGCTTATAAAGAAGTTCGACTACCGCCACATGAGCAAGAGTCCTGCTGTGTTTGACTTTACCAAGCTTAAGTGGATGAACGGCGAGTATATAAAGGCAATGGATTTTGACAGATATTATGAAATGGCTCTGCCTTATATAAAGGAGGTCATAACAAAGGACCTTGACCTTAAGAGGATAGCTGAGATGGTCAAGACGAGGATAGAGATATTCCCCGATATAAAGGACCATATCGATTTCTTCGAAAAGCTCCCGGATTATGATATAAGCATGTACACCCATAAGAAGATGAAGACGAGTGCAGAATCATCCCTTGAGGTTTTAAAGGATGTACTGCCATTACTTGAAGTCCAGGATGATTACTCCAATGATGCTCTCTACGCCCTTCTTTCCAAATACGTTGAGGAGAAGGGTGTTAAGAACGGATATGTAATGTGGCCCATAAGGACAGCCCTTTCCGGTAAGCAGATGACACCCGGCGGTGCGACCGAGCTTATGGAGGTTCTCGGTAAGGAAGAGTCGCTTGAAAGGATTAAGGATGGTATACGGAGATTGTAACAATAGAAGGTGCAGGAGGAAGTAAATGAGAAAAGAAGATATAAAGGACATAGATGACAACACTCCCGAGGAAGAGATGACTGTCGAGTTAGAGCTTGATGACGGCAGGGTAGTTAACTGTGCCGTGATAACGATCCTCGAGGTTGAAAAGAAGGATTATATCGTTCTTCTTCCCCTTGATGAAAAGGGAGAGAATACTGACGGCGAGGTATGGTTCTACCGCTATAAGGAGGATGAGAACGATCCGAATATAGAACCTGAGCTTACTTATATCGAGGATGATGACGAATACGATGCGGTTGCCGATGCATTCGATGAATTCCTTGATAATGAGGAATTCATGGATGATGAGGACTAAGGAGATCTGATATTGCAACTTAACAATGAACAGCTGCGGGCCGTCAGGCACGGGGACGGTCCAATGCTGGTACTTGCGGGACCGGGGTCCGGAAAGACGGCAGTTCTTGTTAACAGACTGCTTCATCTTATAAGGGACTTACGTGTTGCTCCGGACAGCATTCTGGTGCTGACCTTTTCAAGGGCGGCAGCCATCGAGATGCAGGAGCGGTTTGAGAAGCTAGCGCAAGCATCATATCCCGTGACATTTGGTACATTTCACGCCATATTTTATCATATTCTGAAAAGTCAGGGCCTCTACAGAAAGGCCCGAATATTAACCAAAGACAGAAAAATCGAATACATGAAGATAACAGCGGCAAAAAGGGGCATTGGGAGAAGGAATGACCTTTCTTTTGTTGAGCGTCTTACTGAGCTTGTAAGCTTAAAGAAGATTGGGGCGGCCGCAATTGACAGCCGGGCAGACGAAGAAGAAACTGAAAACCTGAACCTTGTTTATGATGACTATAACCGCCTTGTAAAGGAAGAGGGATATATTGATTTTGATGACATGATCGCCGACTGCCTTAAGATGCTTAAGAGTAATGACAAGATCAGGAAAAAATGGCAGGACAGATTCCGTTATATCCTTGTGGATGAATTTCAGGATATAGATCTGAGACAATACGAGGTTCTTAAGCTTCTTGCGGGTGATAAAGCAAATGTTTTCTGCGTTGGTGATGATGACCAGTCAATATATTCATTCAGGGGAGCGGTCCCCGGGGTCATGAAAAGCTTTAAAACCGATTACGCGGATGTTTCGGAAGTTAGGCTTGGCATAAATTACAGGTGTCCGTATCAGGTGATAAAGCATGCAGGTAAGCTTATAGCACATAATTCCGAGAGATTTGATAAAGACCAGAAGAGCATTGTTACAGAGCAGACCCCATGCATCGTACACAGGTGCTTTGCAAACTCTTCCGATGAGGCTTGGTACTGTGCCGATATGATAGGGCATATCATGGATCATTTGGAAGGGAATAATAACGGACCTGTCATCGGCGTCCTCTACAGGATGTCAAGGAGCGGAGATATATTGGAGGAAATGCTGAAAAACAAGGGGATATCTTACAACAGAAAGGACAAAAGGACCCGCTTCTATGAAAAGGAGTGGGTGAAGGATGTACTCTCTTATCTTAAGCTCGCCGTATCAGACAGCAGGGAGGATATGTTCAGGATACTCAACAGGCCCGCAAGGGGACTTCCGCGGGATTGTATCGGACTTGATACCGATATGCGAACCCATATGCTTGGATATTTTAAGGATGACGACTACAGGGGACGGATCATGAAACTGTTTGGGGATATTGACTTTATCAAGGGTATGACCTGTTTTGGCGCGGTTAATTATATCTTGAGAGGAATAGGCCTTCTTGACTACATTAAGCGTGAATACCTTAACAACCGGGCGGGGATCGATCCCGATGATGAGATCATGGAAATACTTGAGAGGGCAAGGGCCCATAAAAGCATAAAGGAATGGCTTAAGTGCATAGAAAGGAACACGGCAGATACCGCTGATGATGCATCCGGTGAGGAAGGAAAATATACCGGTCCGTGTATTGCTGAGCTGTCCACCATACATTCGGCCAAGGGGCTTGAGTATGACATTGTTTTTATGATAGGCCTGCAGGAAGGAGTATTTCCTCTGAAAAAATGTGATGATATTAAGCTGCTTGAAGAGGAGAGACGGCTTTTTTATGTGGGAATGACCAGATGCCGCAGAACGCTGTTTCTTACAGGCATTCAGAGGGATGAGTACGGAAAGAGGGAATCTAGATTTATAAAAGAAGCAGGGATTTATGATGAAACCATGGAAGTAGCGGCTTCATTATGATATAATAACTTGATAAAATACAGTCAGGAAGAATGAAATGAAAGACACGGATATCATATTAGGCAAGGCTTACCCATACGGAACATATGTCACAGATGAAGGCATACAGTTCTGCGTGGCATATCGGGACGACATAAATCTTAACCTTAAGATATACAGTAATGAAGGCAGGACGATCTACAGCATTAACATGAACGACTATGAAGTTGATGGAAGTGTGCGTTCGGTCTTTATTAAAGGGCTTAAGGCTTCGGAAGTAACATATGCCTATTTTAATGAGGGAGAACCTGTGAGGGATCCCTATACAATGCGGCTTAAGTCTAAACGCAGATGGGGAGACCGTAAGGGGAACTTAAGGCAGGAAATGGCAATGCCTTATGATCCGGAATATGATTGGGAGGGGGATAAGCCGCTCAGGCTTCCCTATGGTGATGTCGTAGGTTACATGCTCCATGTCAGGGGCTTTACAAGACACTCATCATCAGGAGTTACGGGTAAGGGAACCTTTCTTGGTATCATGGAGAAGATTCCCTATCTTAAGGATCTTGGTATAACCCAGGTGGAACTGATGCCTGCTTATGACTTCAATGAATGCGACAGGATAAAGAATTATCGGTCCGGTTCCGTGGATGAGGCGGGTAATTACATTGAAGAAGAGTACAGGATCAATTACTGGGGTTTTAAGAAGGGTTCCTATTTTGTACCCAAACCGCAATATACTTATTCATCTGACTCCGTTACGGAATTCAAGGATCTTGTCAAGGCCCTTCATAAGGCCGGTATAGAGCTTGTCATGCAGTTCTATTTCCCTCGTGAGATAAACCGTAATCTTATTGCCAACTGCTTAAGGTTCTGGAGGCTTGAGTATCATGTTGACGGTTTCCATATATACGGGGCAGATCTTCCGCTTGACGTGCTGGCTACAGACCCCATGATAACCGATGCCAGGATATATTATGAGCGTTTCGAGGCTTCCGGGATCTTCGGCGGGGATACCTGCAGCGTAAATGCCAATCTTGCCGAATACAATCAGGACTATGTGGTGGATTTAAGACGCTTCCTTAAGAGCGATGAGGATATGCTGCATAAGTTTGTCTACAGGTTAAGGTGTAATCCCGAGAAGATCAAGGTTATCAATCATCTCACATCTTATGACGGATTTACATTAAATGACCTTGTGTCATATGATTATAAACACAATGAAGCAAACGGCGAGGACAATAAGGACGGAAGTTCATATAATTACAGCTGGAACTGCGGCGTTGAAGGCCCCACAAGGAAGAGCGCGATACTAAAGCTTAGGATGAAGCAGCTCAAGAACGCCTTTGCCATGCTTATGCTGTCGCAGGGCATGCCCATGTTCATGGCCGGTGATGAATTCATGAACTCACAGAGCGGTAATAACAATCCATATTGTCAGGATAATGATGTTACATGGCTCAATTGGAAAATGAATAAAAGAAGCAGTGAGCTGTATGAATATGTAAAGATGCTCATTGCCTTAAGAAGGAGCCATGCGATCCTTCATATGGACAGGGAAGCTAGCCTTCTTGATACAAGATCATGCGGTTATCCAGATATATCCTATCATGCGGAACAGGCCTGGTATCCCGGTATGGATACCCATATAAGGCATATCGGTATTCTGCTTTGCGGTGAGTATGCCGGTGATAAGGCTGATGACTATTTCTATATAGCGGTCAATATGCACTGGGAGGATCACACCTTTGCCATCCCCAACATACCTGCGGACACCTCGTTTAAGTATCTTTTTGACACCGACAACAAGGGAGAAGGGGCATATGAACCGGAATGTGACGAAAACGGCAATAAGCTTGTAAGGGTCGGAGGCAGGACCATCCTTGTATTAAAGAGTGAGAAGGACAGCATTAAGAAAAAAAGACGATCAAAAGAATCAAATAAAATAAATGAATCCGGGAAATAAGGAGGTAGAAAATGAAGCGACTGATCTATGCACTTTACAGAAGAAAGGAGAAGATACTCATTCTGCTCGTGGGCCTCTTCTTCGGGATCATAGTAGGCATTTTCCTGGCACCGGTCAAGAACGGTGTCACCATAGGAAGTTACAACGGTAATACTTCATCCAGAAAAGAGGATGAGGAGGAATTCCATGAAGACCTTGCAATGGAGATGGGAGAGCTGAGGTAAGTATGAAGAAAGATAAATATGTTGCCTATGTTTCAACATATACAAGTGAAAATGACTGGGGAATAAGGATATACGATGCCGATGTGAAGGAAGGAAGGCTTACCGAGAGGGAACATGTTTCCATTACAAACTCATCATATCTTACGATATCCCATAACGGCCGTTTTATCTATTCCATAACCGACATGGGGGTTGAGGCTTTCAGGATAATCAGGGAAGGAAAGCTTGAGCCTGTAAACAGGGCATCCATAAACGGTATGCGCGGCTGCTATGTTTCCACCGATTATACCGATTCATATCTCTTTGTAGCAGGATACCATGACGGTAAGATAACGGTCCTTAAGATAAACGAAGACGGTTCAGTAGGAGCCATAACCGATGAGGTATTTCATAAGGGTATAGGAAGTATAGCGGAGCGTAACTTCAGGCCGCATGTCAGCTGCGTTAAGATGACCAGGGACAATCATTACCTGTGTGCCTGTGATCTGGGGCTGGATCATGTAAAGATATACAGGTTCGATCCCGTAAACGGCAAGCTTAAGCTTGCTGATATCGTAAGATGCGACCAGGAATCCGCACCGAGGTATATCAAGTTCAGAAAGGACGGTAAGTTCTGTTATATCATCCATGAGCTTAATAATACTATCGATGTGTATTCGTATGCAGAGGAGAAGGACAATCCGGTATTCAACAAACTTCAGACCATTAAGACGATCAACGACTACCATGCAGGTGATTCTGCAGCATGTGCAATGAAGTTTTCGGTTGATTATAAGTATCTTTTCTGCTCAAATGCCGGGGACAATTCGGTAGGCGCTTTTGAGATCGATGCAAAAACAGGACTTCTTACCAAGAAGTTCGTGCTCCCCATAAGCGGTGATTACCCTAAGGATATAGCGGTATTTCCCGATAATAAGCATCTGGTATCCCTTAATCATGAGACGGATACAATGACCTTTTTCAATGTTGATCTTAAGAACAACACCCTTATCATGAACGGCCCGGAGCTTAAAGTGGGTAAGGGCAACGGCATTGTTATCATGAAGGTTGTGGAACAGGGGCAGGAAACCCGATGATCTGATTTGATGAAAGTGAGGACTTAGGTATGAATAAAAGCTTTTGGATTTCGGTTCTGACAGCGGCATTATTTGCTGTATTTATCCCGGTTAAAGGTATGACTTATGATGTATATGCCCGGGAAAAAGGAAATGAAAAAGTAAAAAAGGTGTCCTATGTGGAAATAGAAGTCCCGGTATTCAAGGGCGAGCTTACGGATGAAAAGATAAAGATACGTTCATATTCCACAAATCCGAGCATTCCGTATGTAGGGATCAAGGAGTACTATGACTGTATAATGAAAGAAAGTCTTGATGATGAAGATAAGACTATGTCGGTTGAGAAAAACGGAAACATTTATATTCTCAAAAATGCTCACGGACAGGCAACTATCGATACAAGAAGCGGTCAAATGTCTTCAGATGATATGAATGCTTTTACAAATATCATGTCCCTCACCCAGAAAGGGGTAAGCAACTGCTATGTTGACGGAGTTCCGTATGTCAGGGTAAAAGACACTAAAGTGACCGGCGGCAGAAGTGTGACTTTTGACTTTGCCAAATACCATATTAGATTCTTTGCAGACGAGAAGGATGTCTACTTCCCGGTATCAACATTGTCGGATATCTTTACAGACATGGTTTATCATTACAGTGTTTGTAATGGCAAGACATTCTATTTTAATTGTGTGGATCCTTCCTATAATGAGAATATGGAAAACATTGATCCCGATTACGCATTTCCGATAATGGATCTGCTTGACAAAGATCTTAACAGACCGGAGGATATGACGGAATATGCTTATAATGAGTTGCTTTTTAGCATAGATTATTTCTATGGACTGCCGGGTAAGGCCGTTCTTAATGATGAGATCGGAGAAAAGGGACTTGAGCAGGCGCTTTTGGATTACGGGGCAGAGGGTGAAAAGACTATTGAACTCTTAAAGTCACGAAATCTTGCCGAATATTTCTGCGGTCTTGAGAAACTTCAGCTTTTTGTGGGTGACGGAGGGCATACCGGTGTGGATTATATTTTCCTTGGTAATGCAAAACCGGAAACTCTTAAAGAAAAGATGGATAAGATAAATAAAGAGCTCGAGCCTGAGTATGAAAATATACAAAAGGAATACGATGAAATAATGGACTTCTGGGGTTATCATCAGGGAAGAAAGAAGTTAAGGGACGATATATATAAGGGAGAGAAGTACATTAAGGAGGGAGACACCGCAGTTTACGTTTTAGACAGTTTCTTAGGTTTTGATATTGATAAATGGAATAAATATTATCTGGATGACGGGCCAATGCCGTCAATACTTACTATGAGAGATGATGATATCCTGCTCATTGAGGAGTGCATGAAGGATGCAGAAAATGATCCTAAGATCAAAAATTTTGTGATAGATCTTTCATGTAATACTGGTGGTTCACTTGACGAGGTTGCCATGCTTAACTGTATGATCACGGGTAAACGTGAAATTACCGTAACCATGGAGAATTCGTTATCGGGACAGAGGATGACGGAAACTTATGAGGCTGACCTTAATCATGATAAGATATTTGATGAAAATGATGAAAGGGAGCCGTATGACTTGAATTTTGCGGTCATAACAAGCCCCAGCTCTTTTTCGTGCGGAAATATATTCCCTTCCGTTATGAAGGATGAAGGATACATGATCTTAGGGGACAGAAGCGGTGGCGGTGCATGTGCGGTTATGGTACCGACTACCGGAGAAGGTTTTACATATCGTCTGTCAAATTATAAGGGACGTTTCGTTAATGCTTTGGGGGAAAATATCGATGAGGGGGTAGAGGTGGATGTAAACCTCATTCCCCTGAGATCAAACGGAAAGCAGAAATTCATAACAGTTCATGATATTAAAGATTCGTCCGGAAAAAAGAGGGATAAAAGGATCCCCGATTATTCTGAGTTCTATAATATCAAGAGGCTGTCAAAAGAGATAAATAAGTTTTACAGGTAAAGTTTTTCAAGGTTGCTCATTCGTGATCCCATATTACGGATGAGCAGGTCAGCAAGTGTAACGGCTGCCATGGATTCCACAACTACCACAGCACGTGGTACGATGATGGGATCGTGGCGGCCTTTTATATTTATGCTTATTTCTTCACCGGATTTATTGACGGTTTCCTGCGAAGAACTTACTGAGGGTGTGGGTTTAAAATGAGCACGAAGTATAAGATCACTGCCGTCTGTCATCCCGCCAAGTGTTCCGCCTGCGTGATTGCTTTTCTTGACAACATTTTCTCCGTCCATTTTAAAGAAGTCATTATTGGTAAGACCGGTTGAAGAAGAGACCTTAATACCATCGCCTATCTCAACTGCCTTAACCGCACCGATACTCATTATTGCCTTTGCAAGCTCGGCATCGGCCTTGTCAAATACCGGTTCACCGATGCCTGTGGGAAGTCCCTTTATTATACATTCGACAACACCGCCTGATGAATTGCCTTCTTTTCTTAATTTATCAAGATATTTTTCCGCTTTTGCAGCCGCATCGGCATCAGGCATATATAAGGGATTTATATTTATCTGTTCTTCATCGAAACGGGAGTAGTCGATATCTATATTTCCGATCGATGATGTGTAGCTTAAGATGCTTATATTAAGACGCTTCAGTATTTTGGAAGCGATAGCTCCCGCTGCAACACGGCCGATGGTTTCCCGCCCCGATGACCGTCCGCCTCCGCGATAGTCCCTGAAGCCGTATTTCTCATCAAATGTATAATCGGCATGACCGGGCCTGTAGCAGGAAGCGATCTGAGTATAGTCGGATGAATGCTGATCCTTATTATAGACAATAAGTGATATGGGAGTTCCTGTGGTCATTCCCTCAAATACTCCGGACAGGATATCTACCTCATCGCCCTCGGCCCTGGCTGTTGTATATTTAGACTGGCCGGGCTTCCTTCTGTCAAGGAAGGCCTGAATATCGGATTCATCAAGCATAAGTCCCGCAGGACAGCCGTCGATAACTGCTCCCAAAGCCCTGCCGTGTGATTCTCCCCATGTTGTTATCCTAAAGTTAGTACCGAATGTTGAGCCTGCCATATCCGTCTCGCTTTCTGTGTTAATAATACTTACACTTTATCAAATATACTGACAATTGTAAAACTAAAAAGAGTATGGTATTCTTTATTCTGCTTACGAGATAAAGCGACCTGTGAGTGTGACGAATAACAGAAAAGATCCGGTAAATGAGAGCTGTAAAACTATTTTACATTATAATACTATCCATTATATGTTTATTTGGCCTGACACGACCTGTATCTGCTGATGGCTGGAAGTTTCGATCGGCATCGGAGAATGCCGTTCCATGGAATAAGGGGACGGGCGGTCCCGGTATGGGGAAAACGGGATCGGAGAACAGCATACTTAAGATGAAGATATCCGGACAGACCGGGCTAAAGAAAGAGGGGACTGCTCCGGTTCCCGGTTCCGATTATTCAAAGAAGGATGATGATGCGCAAAACAGCGGTTCCGGGAAGATGAAAGATGGCCGGGTTTCGGATAATAAAGTCGATGGAAACAAGGCCGACAAGAACAGTAAGGATACTGACAAAACAGAGAAAAATGCAGTATCGGCAGAAAAGATAAAGAGGAAGATAGATCCCGATGACTGGAGGCTTATACTCGTAAATAAACAAAATCCGATCCCTGATGATTATGATGCGGTCATGATCCCTTTCAGAGGGGGAGTATCAATAAGGGAGGAGATCAAGGGACCGCTTGATGAAATGTTTGAAGCGGCAGCCTCAGAAGGAATAATCCTTCAGGCATGTTCAGGCTACAGGAGTCATGAACATCAGCAGGCATTGTTTGACAGGAAGATAAGGACCTATACCGGTCAGGGCCTGTCATATCTTGATGCCTTCA
>JBGUQP010000491.1:0-6619 GCA_045131145.1 Lachnospiraceae bacterium
GTACCGATGCCTTGGCATAAAGGATAAGCTTAGGATCTATGGGCAGTGACTGGGGCAGCCACAGGTTCTTGCCTTCAAGGGAAACCGAAGGCGCAGCCATGTCATTCATTGTCGCCACAAGGCAGAGCATAGTGCATATGAGTATGGCTCCTGCATTCGTAATGCCTGATGAGCTGAACACATTATCCAGTATAGATGGAACGGCATCATATATAAGCAGATATATACCCATAGCCGGGAGAAGCAAAGTGCCCAGACCGCAATTTAGCATATAGGCTGAACTTGACGTAAACCTGCCAAACTCCTTTGAAAGCACAGCCGTAAAGATACTCTTTTCCTTAACAGCCTTCTCTCTGTATCTGACTCTCTCTGTCCTTCCCGTCGATGTTGCTATATTTATGAAACTCTTAAGCATCACATTCCATATAAGTGCTGTTAAAACGCCTAAAACAGCCGTAAAAAGAAGCGCATATAATACATTGCCTTCTCCTATACTTCCGAATACATACAGAGGATATGCGCCTGACTTTATCCTGCTCCCATAGATCTGTGAATTTGCAAGGATATGCCTGATCATGACACTGGCTCTGAAATAGAAGAAATAATATCCTCCGATAAAGAGAAGTGATACGATCACGGTTACTATATTCTTACTCTTAAGTTTTAAACTGATCCTGGCAACACACCACCCCAGGACACATGAAAGAATAAGGATAATAAGTGAGATAATAAAGAACATCAGCACTTCGCATATCAATGTCTCTGCCCTTACCCCGTTTACAATACAGTAAACGACTATCGCGGGAATGAAAACGGCCGCCTCGTACATGGTTCCCATCAGGTATACGCTTACAAGACGAGCCGCAACTATATCACGTACCGGAATCGGCAGTGAAAGAAGCAGATCATTGTCCTTCGACAGATACAGGGCGGAAAATGTATTAAAGACGCTTCCGAAAGCGCCCAGTACAATTGATATGCCGCCAAGCATAAGAAAATACATCCATCCAAGATCATTTCCACAAAGCGGTCCGCACAGGGTAAAGGAAAGGCTCGAAAACATACCGCCAAGCATTACGACCATTATCATGAAAAAGAGGATAAAATAAGCAACTATACCGGCCTTGGACCGCATTTTATTCTTCTTGGCGCTGTAAAAGTATCCCCTGAACCATTCCGCAAACTGCCTTTTTACTAGTACCTTAAACATTTAGTCTTCCTCCAACTCAAGAAATACTTCTTCAAGGCTGTCGTCACCCTTAACTTCATCCATGGTCCCGGACTTTATAAGCCTGCCCTGTTTGATTATGGCCACCTTATCGCACAGTTTCTCCGCCACCTCAAGTACATGGGTTGAGAAAAAGATGGCGCCGCCCCTGTCGCAGTGCTCACGCATCATTTCCTTAAGGATATGCGCAGCCTTGGGATCAAGACCAACAAAAGGCTCATCCATTATTATAAGTTTCGGATCATGCATCCAGGCCGATATAACCGCAAGCTTCTGCTTCATGCCGTGTGAATATGATGATATCGGCTGGGCAAGATCGTCAGTCAGCTCAAAAAGATCGGCATACTTATGTATCTTCTCCATCCTCTCATCTGCCGGAACCTTAAATACATCGGCAATGAAATTAAGATACTTGATCCCGCTCATAAAATCGTACATGTCGGGATTATCGGGTATATATGCAAGCTCCTTCTTACACTTTAAGGGATCATCCTTGATCGATACTCCGTTAATGAATATCTTTCCTTCGTCATACTTAAGGATACCGACCGCACTCTTAAGAGTCGTACTCTTGCCTGCCCCGTTATGTCCGATAAATCCGAATATCTCACCGGCCTTTATATGCAGGCTAAGATCGTCTACCGCCTTTTTCTCCTCATATGACTTTGTCAAATGCTCGATCCTTAACATCTTATCTCTCCTTTTAGTATTTTCACACTTTTTCTTATGATCATAAACTATCACAGCAAAAGAAAACAGATAAAAATCACACTGATTTAACCCCCTATTACACTTATATAAGCTCATATCTTTACAAAACTGTGTAAAACGAACTCAAATAAGTGCGGCTTGACTCTCCCCCGGGTGGGGACTGTATAATGTAGGGAGCCGACCCCGGAGGTAGATGAATGTCATCAACAGATAAAGAAAAACTGTCATTAGGTGTTACCGTGAAAAATGCATGGTATGCAATGACCCTGGCATCACAGATATGTCCGGGTATAATTGTGCACTCATTTTTTCTGTGGCTTATAGGTCATGGTGAATGGGTGTTTTTTGACGGTGTCTTTATGAGGGTTATCGTCAACGGACTTGATAAGGATCTGGGCTTTGAGCATATCATAAAGTTCATCATAATAAGCGGTATAGTATTTGGGATGACTGCCATATATTCGAATTATGTCGAGAATGTAGTTTATCCCCTCGAAACAAACAGACTCTTTGGAGGCATATACAAGAAACTTTATGCCAAGGCAAAGAATGTCGAGCTTAAGTGCTACGAGGATTCTGATTTTTACAACCGCTATACCATGGCAATGGATGGCGCGGAAGAAAAGATAACAGCCATAATAAGGGGAACTTTGGGTGCGGGCATAGGAGCGGTTGCCGCTGTGGTCGTATTTTATCTTATGTATGAGATAGATCATTATGCCATGCTATTCATTATCTCACCGCTCCTTGGCAACTTCGTGTTCGGTAATATGAAGAACAAATACGAATTCAAACGCTATCAGGAGCAGGCACCTAATGACAAAGTTCTTAACTACGTCGGACGTATGATGTATCTGCCCGACGGAGCCAAGGAAATAAGGCTGTCGGAGGTCTTTTCACTTTTCAGAAAACAGTACAGGGAAGCAACCGACAAAAATGTCAGGGTTGCTGTTAAGTATGCATTTGCCAACTGTTCATACAGCTTCCTTCGGATCATGTTTACCTTCACGATCATCTTTGAAGGTGTTCTCCTGTACGCGATCTATAGAAACAGGGTAACGGGAAGCGTAGACCTGCCGGAACTGACCATTATGACAAGCCTTATGGTTGCCATGGCATGGATCCTTATAAGGGTCTTTGAGAATGTCATGCAGGTATTAAAGAACGGTATGTTCATAAATAACCTCAGAAGTTTCCTTGAATATAAGGAAACACTTCCCGAAGACCAGGACGGTATAATGCCCGATCCTGAATTTGATTCACTTGAATTTAAGAATGTATCTTTTTCTTATGGTTCCAAGGAAACCATTAAGGATCTGTCTTTTACAATAATGAAGGATCAGACAGCAGCACTAGTCGGACATAACGGAGCGGGAAAGACAACGATAATAAAACTCATGCTCCGTCTGTATGATCCGGATTCCGGAGTTATCCTTTATAACGGCAGGGATATCAGGGAATATAATCTTAGGGCATATCGTGAGATATTTGCAACAACCTTCCAGGATTTCATGCTCTTTGGCATGACTGTTAAAGAAAATATCCTTATGGGAAGGAAATATGGCGATGAGACGGCACTGGTTACCGATGCCCTGAAGAAGGCGGGAGTCTATGATAAGGTTATGACCCTTGATAAGGGCATCGATACCATGATGACCAGGGAATTCGATGAAAAGGGTGCTGTTCTTTCAGGAGGGGAGAGTCAGAAGATTGCGGTCGCAAGGACATTCGTTAAGGATGCCCCCATGAAGATATTCGATGAGCCTTCAAGTGCCCTTGATCCCATAGCCGAGTATGAACTCTTTAAAAATATCCTTAAGGAAGCCAGGGACCATACCATGCTCTTTATCTCCCACAGGCTCTCTTCCGTAAAGGATTGTGATAAAGTCTTTATGCTTGAAAGGGGCAAGCTCATCGAAGAGGGGACTCATGCCGAGCTTATGAAATCAAACGGAAGCTACGCGGCTATGTATAAGAAGCAAGCTATGAATTATCTAGCGATTGAGGATGAAGGGGAGGTGGTCCTGTGAACGATCAAGATCAGACAAAGACCAAACAGTCCATCAAACAGGTCTTTTCAAACAACCTCTTTCTTCTGAAACTGATATTTAATGCATCTCCGTCTCTTGTATTGTATCAGGCTATTGATTCCATGAGGAATCAGGTGTCGATATTTGTGGAACACACCCTTCTTATAGGTTATGTTCTGGAAGCGGCCGAATTCGGGTATCCTTTTAAGAAGGTCGCAGCAATAATACTCATCATTGCGGGTGCCATAACCCTCGGCATGGTCTTTACTGTTATTGCCGGTGACTTTATGGCTGAGAAGGAACGGCCCAAGGCAAGAGAAAAGATCAAGATGCTCCTATATGATAAGGCAAAGAACATGGATCTTGAATGCTATGATGATCCCGAGTTCTACAACGGACAGGTACTGGCAATATCGGAAGTTGACAAGCAGATAGACAGGGTAATTGATTTTGTAAAGAATGTCCTTGGCGGTATCACGGCATTTATCTGCACCGGAGTTTTTTTCCTTATGAAAGATACCGTGTCAATGGTATTTGCGGTCGCCTCTTTTGTCCTTACCATAATTTTCGAGAACATATACAATAAACAGAATTATCTGGTAAAGGTAGAGGGCATGCCTTACACAAGGAAGCGTGACTATATAAAGAGGATCTATTATCTCAGCGATTATGCCAAAGAGATAAGGCTGAATCCGGATGTTTCGGGGGAACTTTTCAGGGAGTTTGAAGAGGCAAACGATGAAGTATATAAGATTGAAAAGAAATATGCCTTTAAGAAGTGGATCCTCGGCTTTGTGAAGAATTATCTGTGCAACGATATGTTTTATACGGTGCTCTTTATAGGTTATCTTGTTTATCAGGCAGCTGTCCTTCACAGGCTTTCCTATTCCACCGTGGTCATATTGTTCAACTCCTTCGGAAGGATGACAGACAGTATGAGAGTCTTCTCCGAATCCTATCCGTATGCATGTGAGACAAGCCTCTATATAGGCCGTATAAGGCAGTTCTTAAACTATGAATCAAAGATAGTGTCAGAAGGGGATCTTATACCCTCAAAAGAGGCCAAGGACATAGAACTTAAGGATGTTTCCTTTGCCTATGGCAAGAATACGGATATGCTCATAAATGGCCTGAACCTCCACATAAGGCCCGGAGAAAAGATTGCTCTTGTGGGTTATAACGGCGCCGGCAAGACCACTCTTGTCAAGCTTCTCATGCGGCTCTATGATGTAAGGTCCGGTGCGATAAATGCCGACGGCAAGAACATAAAAGAATATGATGTTAAAAAGTACAGGGATACCATAGGAACCGTCTTCCAGGATTTCCAGATATTTGCGGGAAATGTTACCGAGAATGTCATCCTTGATACAAAAGATCATGCGGATGAAGATAAAGTAAAACAGGCTCTTACGGACAGCGGCCTTATGGGCAGGGTTGACAGACTTAAAAAGGGACTTGAAACCGAGCTTACTACCGAGTTCTCCAAGGAGGGAATAAACCTGTCGGGAGGCGAGAGCCAGAAGCTTGCGATAGCAAGGGTATTTTACAAGGATGCAGGTCTTATGATCTTGGATGAACCTTCAAGCGCCCTTGACCCCATAGCGGAATACCAGCTTAATCATGCGATGCTGAAGGCAACCGGTGATAAGACAGTCATCTTTATATCACACCGCCTTTCGACCACACGTATAGCTGACAGGATCATAATGCTCGAAGACGGACATATTGTTGAGGAAGGAAGCCATGAGGACCTTCTTGCACTTAGCGGAAAGTACGCAAGGATGTGGAAGGTCCAGGCAGGAGCATATATCTCAGTGTAATGCAGGTCTAGATCTGCATAAGCTCTTCCACACTGACATTGGGATTACGATATCTTGCACCGCTCTTCTCTTTATTATGATGGAGAGCATTTTGCGGGCAGTTCTGTATGCAGGCGCCACAGCTAAGGCACTTATCGCCGAATACAGGACGCCCGTTTTCTATCTTTATATTAGCTGTAGGGCAGAGCCTTGCACACATTCCGCATCCCACACAGGCATCATTTACAGTCAGATCTTTCGTGATCCCTGTCCCGATCGGATACTCGAAATTCTTCTTATGATTTGATGTCATCATTTTCTTAAAAAATGAATCGGGTCTAATAAACTTCTTTCTTTTTCCTATATCATCAATACAGGTCTTTATCGCATCCTGCTGCTTTACGCTGTCTCCCTTCTGCTTTTTCATATCCGCAAAGGTGATGCAGTTCTCAGCCATCTTTATCTTATTGATATAGTCAAATTTACGTCCGTTTCCAAGGCTTAATTTCGACAGCTCGTTACACACCGCACCAGGGAAAAATCCATAGGTAGCTATCGCAAAGAGATAGTCGCAGGAAAAGGATGCTTTATTCAGATATTCCTCGACATAGGGCGGAATACACAGGCCATACACGGGAAATACAATTCCGATCACATCATCCTCAAGAGTATATCTGTTTTCTTTAATGAGCTGTGGGATCGAATACCTCTCTCCTCCCAGTCTTTTTGCAACATACAGGCAATTACCCGTTGAGCTGAAATATAAAACTTTCATATTTATTCTCCTTTCGTAAAATGCATTGCGCCTCTCAAAGGCGGTCGGACAAGTATAGCTCTATACTGTATAGTTA
>JBGUQP010000492.1:0-5676 GCA_045131145.1 Lachnospiraceae bacterium
CACGCCATACGGTATGAGTATAAGGTACTCATGTCCCAAGTGGCTGGTCAGACTCTTTGCTGATGAACAGGGAGAAGAAAATGCAAGAGCCATTCTTGAGGATTCCCTTAAGAAAAGAGATCTGTGCATAAGGATCAATCTGTCCAAAACAGACAGGGAGGGACTTGTAAAGAGCCTTCGGGAGGAAGGCATAGGATGTGTTGATACTTACCTTCCGTACGCCCTTATCCTTGAGAATGTGGATTCTCTTGGCAGACTTAAGACCTTCAGGGACGGACTCTTTACCGTTCAGGATTTAGGATCTATGCTCGTGACGGAAGCGGCGGGCATTAAGGAGAAGGATACGGTCTTCGACGTGTGCGCGGCACCGGGCGGCAAGTCGATGCATGCACTCGATAAACTTAACGGTACCGGAAGTCTGTATTCATTTGATGTTTCCGAAAGCAAGCTTCAAAGGATCCGCGAGAATGCCGGAAGGCTGGGATTTTCGGATATTAATATCATAAAAGCCGATGCGGCAGAATTCCATGAGGAATATGAAGGGATGGCAGATGTGCTGATAGCCGATCTGCCCTGCTCGGGCCTGGGTGTTATGGGTCGTAAGAACGATATCAAATACAACATAAATCCGGATAAGCTTGACTCACTCGTAAAGCTTCAGAGGGACATTCTTAAGAATGTAAGCCGTTATGTAAAGAAGGGTGGAACCCTTATCTTTTCCACATGCACAATACATAAAGCCGAAAATGAGGATAATTTTACGTGGATCACGGATAACCTTCCCTTTAAGGCAGAATCACTGGAACCCTATTTTCCAAAAGAGTTAAGATGTAGGACCGCCAGTATGGGATACCTCCAGATGATCCCGGGCATTCATAAAAGCGACGGATTTTTTATTTCGAGATTTATAAAAGAAGGATGAATCCGGATAAATGAAAATGGACGAAAACACAGAAAAAAAGGACCTTCGCTCGATCGAGTACCGTGACCTTACGGACCTGATCCTTGAAATGGGTGAAAAGAAATTCCGTGCAGGACAGATATATGACTGGCTCCATAAAAAGCAGGCGGATTCGTTCGATGAAATGAAGAATGTTCCGGCCGCCCTTAAAGAGAGGCTGTCAGAAGAGTATGCCATATATCCGGTTACAATAAACAGAGTACAGGAGTCGGCTCTTGACGGGACAAAGAAGTATCTTTTTGAATTACATGACGGGAATCTCATAGAGAGTGTTTTTATGGTATACGAACATGGTAATTCGGTATGCATATCCACTCAGGTCGGATGCAGGATGGGATGCAGGTTCTGTGCATCGACCATTGACGGGATGGTGAGGAACCTGACGGCCGGGGAGATGCTGGCACAGGTATACGGGATTATGAAGGAAACCGGCAAAAGGATATCCAATGTAGTCACCATGGGTTCGGGCGAACCCCTTGACAACTATGATGAGGTTCTTAAGTTTTTGAGGATGCTTACGGGAGAAGAGGGTGCAAACATAAGCGGAAGGAATGTGACGGTTTCAACCTGCGGCCTGGTCCCCAAGATTTATAAGCTTGCCGATGAAGAGCTTACGATAACTCTTGCAATATCCCTGCATGCGGGCAGTGATGAAAAGCGCAGGGAACTAATGCCGATAGCCAACAGGTATTCACTTGCGGAGCTTATGGATGCCTGCAGATATTATTTTGACAAAACGGGAAGAAGGCTGACCTTCGAATACAGTCTTGTCAGAGGTGTGAATGATACTTCATCCGACGTCGATAGTCTAGTCGGACTCCTTAAGGGACTTAACTGCCATATAAACCTTATCCCGGTCAATCCGGTAAGGGAGAGAAGCTACATACAGTCAACAAAACAGGCACTTTTGTCATTTAAAAATAAACTTGAAAAAAATCATATTAATGTTACTATTAGAAGGGAAATGGGCCGGGATATAGACGGAGCATGCGGTCAGCTGCGAAGGCGCGTTATCTCGGAATCATATTGAAAGGAACTTTACGGTAATGCTTAAAACATTCTCTAAGACCGATATAGGCCGTAAGAGAAAGATCAATCAGGACTGCATTTTTTCCTGTGAGGTCCCCCTGGGAAATCTGCCGAATCTCTTTATCGTGGCAGACGGTATGGGCGGACACAATGCAGGTGATTATGCATCCTCTTATACGGTTAAGGCAATTGAGAGGGAGGTCATGATAAATGATTCTGACGCTCCCGTTAAGATCATAAAGGAAGCGATCGACTGCGCTAACGCCGAGATATTCAGGAAGGCTGAAGCAGAGCCAGACTATGTGGGAATGGGAACAACAGCGGTTGTCGCAACCATAGTTGACGACATTATGTATGTTGCCAATGTGGGTGACAGCAGGCTGTATGTGATAAATGACGATATTAAGCAGATTACCAGAGATCATTCGCTGGTTGAAGAGATGATCAAGATGGGCGAGATCGACAGGGAATCTGCAAGGACACATCCGGACAAGAACATCATAACAAGAGCGATAGGTGTGGCCCCTAAGGTTGAGGCGGACTTCTTCGAGGTAGACCTTAAGAAGGGGGACTATGTTCTTATGTGCTCCGACGGCCTTACCAACATGGTGGATGACGATGATATTGCAATGATAGTCAAGGCCGGAAGAGACGTTGTTCAGATAGTCGAAGAGCTTATAAGAGTAGCAAATCACAACGGTGGCAAGGACAATATCGCGGTAGTGATAATCGAACCGTTTGCAGATGAGGTGAGATAATGTTAAATCCCGGAACTGTACTGGGCGACAGATATGAGATATTAGAGAAGATAGGTGCCGGCGGAATGGCCGATGTATATAAGGCCAAGGACCACAAGCTCAACAGATACGATGCAGTTAAGGTTCTTAAGGATGAATTTGCATCAAACAAGAGCTTTGTCAGCAAGTTCAGGGCCGAAGCCCAGGCGGCAGCAGGCCTTATGCATCCCAACATAGTAAATGTATATGACGTCGGCGATGAGAACGGACTGTATTATTTTGTAATGGAGCTTGTGGAGGGTATCACCCTTAAGCGTTATATAGAGAAAAAGATAAGGCTGTCCGTCAAGGAGGCGGTTTCAATAGCCATCCAGGTGTCGATGGGTATCGAGAGCGCACATAATAACGGAATAATCCACAGGGACATAAAGCCCCAGAATATAATCATTTCCAAGGAAGGCAAGGTTAAGGTGGCTGATTTTGGTATCGCAAGGGCTGCAAGTTCGGATACCCAGACTTCCCATGCAATGGGCTCGGTCCATTACACCTCGCCGGAACAGGCAAGAGGAGGCTATTCCGATGCCAAGAGTGATATCTATTCTATAGGAATTACCCTCTTTGAGATGGTAACGGGACGTGTTCCTTTTGACGGTGAGACAACGGTTGCGATCGCGATCAAGCATATCCAGGAGGAGATGCCGTCTCCCAGGATATATGTTCCGGAGATCCCGATAAGTGTGGAACAGATAATCTTTAAGTGTACACAGAAGAATCCTGACAGAAGATATGCAAATGTCAGTGAATTGATGCAGGACCTTAAGCATTCGCTTATTGCACCGAATGAGAATTTCGTCGTGATCCAGGACGCGGCAAGCAATGAGGGAACAAAGGCATTAAGCGATGAAGACCGCAAGGAGATCCGCCAGCAGACTTCATCCAGTATGTACGGCAACGAAACATTTGAGTCAGCTTATGCAGGCTATAATCAGGGACGATACGGCGGCGGCCCCGAGTATGCTCCCGGTGGCTACAATGACCAGTATTACCAGAACGGGCAGGGGATGCCCGGGTATCAGAACGGATATAATGATCCGGGATATGAGAGATATCAGGGTCAGTATGGCGCTCCCAGATATGATCAGGGTCCCATGGAAGATATGGAGGATCCGTATTACGTTATGGATCCCAGGAATAAGCGCGCCAGAAATCCGGAGCCTCAGATGCCCGATCAGGCTGAAGGGTTAAGGGTTAAAAAACAGGCCAGAAAGGGCGAAAGAGTACCTGCGCCGCAGCCCGCCAAGCCTGTAAAGAAAAAGGGCGGCAAGCCTGATACCGGCAAGAAGTATTCTGCCAAGGCAGAGGAAGACGATACTGACGTAGATCCCAAGATGGAAAAGATAATGACGGTCCTTATGATCGTGGCAACAATCCTATTGGGGCTGGGTGCTGTGTGGATAGTGAGCCGGGCTATGGGAACCTTCAGCAAGGATGACGAAACAGCTATCGAAGAGGGAATGACAGAGGTTCCGAATGTGGTTGGTATGTCTCTTACCGAGGCATCCGACGCATTAAAGGCGGCAGGCCTTACAGCCAAGGCATCATATGCGGAATCCCAGTTATATGACAAGGACTTTATAGATTCACAGGAACCGGCGGCGGGAACAATAGTTGAAGAGAATTCGGTTCTCACACTGGTAGTGAGCTCCGGAAGGGCAGCAGGTGCCGAGGTGGATGTTGAAGCAGCTCCCACGGAGAATGTTGGGGGTGCTGCGGTTCCCGATGTTGTCGGCAAGTCTGAAGCCGAAGCCAGGGTAGCTATTGAGAATGAAGGCTTTACCTTTGCGTCGATAGAACAGGAGAGCGAAAATGTCGAGAAAGGCAAGGTAATATCACAGAGTCCGCTGGGTGCAACCAATGCGCCTTTGGGGAGCGCCATTCAGGTTTACATAAGTTTGGGTAAGGGCGTGGAAGAAGTCAAGGTTCCCGATTTGTCCGGCAAGGATGAGGCTACAGCACGAGCCTTATTGGTAGAGGCAGGCCTTACCTGTAATTCAAGTGAGGAGAATTCCGATACCGTGGCCAAGGGTAATGTCATATCTCAGTCGGTAGCAGCCGGCACCACGGTTGAGAAGGGATCGAGTGTGGATATCAAGGTAAGCAAGGGCACAAGCGGTTATACGTGCAACGCAACCATCCAGATGCCCGAAGGCTATTTGGAAGGCACGGATGCGATAATCGTCCTGATAGATGCGGCAGGAGCCGAGATAGGACGTTTCACGACCAATACCTTCCCGTATACAGCGGTTAAAACAGGTATTACATCATCTCCTGCAGGAGTTATCACGGTAACCTACCAGACTGTTGACGGCCAGTGGCAGACATCTGCCCCGTCCGCAGTGACATTCACCAAGGAATGATCATGCAGGGGAGAATAATAAAGGGTATCGCCGGATTTTATTATGTATATTGTGATGACACTTATACATACGAGTGTAAGGCCAAGGGGATTTTCCGCAAGGACAGGGTTAAACCCATGGTCGGAGATATCGTTGATATAGAGATTTTATCCCCGGATGAGAGACTTGGAAATATAACAGATCTTCACGACAGGAAAAGTGAGCTTGTAAGGCCTGCGGTATCCAATGTCGATCAGGCCCTGATCGTGTTTGCGCTCACACATCCCGAACCCAATTATCTTTTACTTGATAAGCTTCTCATCCAGTTCCTGATCCGGGATCTTCCTTCCATCATCTGCTTTAACAAGGAGGATCTTGTAAGAGAGGAAGAAACAGCAAGGGTAAGGGATATATATAAAGACAGCGGAACGCAGGTTTTCTTTACATGTGCCACATCACACCAGGGAACGGATGAGCTGAAAGCCTGCCTCAAAGGTAAGCTAAGCTGTGTTGCCGGCCCTTCGGGTGTTGGCAAATCATCACTCATAAACTG
>JBGUQP010000493.1:0-2104 GCA_045131145.1 Lachnospiraceae bacterium
TGGAGTTGATTACTCCGCCAAGGCCAAAAAGCAGATGGGTGAGCTTGAGAAACTGGGATTCGGAAAGCTTCCCGTATGCGTGGCAAAAACCCAGTATTCCCTTTCGGATGATGCTTCCCTTCTCGGAAAGCCCGAGGGCTTCAACATAAACGTAAGGGAAATGTATGTTTCGGCTGGCGCCGGTTTTGTGGTCGTAGTCACGGGTAATATCATGACAATGCCCGGACTTTCGAAGAATCCGGCAGCCTACAGCATCGATGTGGATGATGAGGGAAATATCACAGGTTTGTTTTAGGAAGAACCATTTCAATATAAGCATGTAATTTTAGAAACGGAGATATAAGAATGGCAAAGATAATTGACGGAAAGGCAATATCGGCAAGGATAAAGGATGAATTAAAGGAAGAAGTTGCAAGGCTTAAGGAAGAGGGTAAGAACGGCTGCCTTGCAGTGATCCAGGTAGGGAACGATCCGGCATCAAGTGTGTATGTGAGCAATAAAAAGAAGGCCTGTGCCTATATAGGAATAGAATCGGAAAGCTACGAACTGCCGGAAGAGACAAGCCAGGATGAGCTGCTTAAGCTTATAGATAAGCTTAATGCCGATCCTAAGGTAACCGGTATACTCTGTCAGCTTCCTGTTCCTAAACATATCAACGAGGATACGATAATCAGAAGGATATCACCGGATAAGGATGTAGACGGTTTCCATCCCATGTCTGTGGGAGCCCTGTGTATAGGAGAGAAGGGTTTTGTGAGCTGTACACCTGCGGGTATAATAAAGCTGCTTGAGTATTCTGATATAGATGTGGAGGGCAGGGAGTGTGTTGTTATCGGCAGGAGCAATATTGTAGGAAAGCCCATGGCTCTTCTGCTCCTTCGAAAGAACGGCACGGTCACCGTCTGTCACAGCAGGACAAAGAATTTAAAGGAAGTATGCAGGCGGGCTGACATCCTGGTAGTTGCGATCGGTAAGCCCAAAATGATAACGGAAGAATATATTAAAGACGGTGCCGTAGTTATAGATGTCGGTATACACAGGATGGACAACGGTAAACTGTGCGGTGATGTTGATTACGACAGGGTAGAGAAAAAATGCAGTGCCATCACACCCGTTCCGGGAGGTGTGGGACCGATGACGATCGCAATGCTTATGTACAATTGCGTAAGTGCCATAAAAGAGAAATGAGATAGCTTATGATATGTCCTAAATGCGGGACCGCCATAGACGAGGGATATATGTATTGTCCCAAATGCGGCGAGGAAGTGATCATGGTTCCCGATTACGAGGTGGAGCTCGAAGAGGGGATCGAACAGACCATTTCCGAGGTAGTTGAACTTATGGCGGATTCGGTTGAGGGTGAAACGGACAATATATCTGTCTCAACCGGTTACAGCAAGAATAAGATAAGCCTTAAGATAAAGATCCTGATCGCTGCAGCGGCTGCGGTCGGGCTTGTTTTGGTTATAGGAATAACTCATCTGGTAAAGCAGGTAAAAGCATATTACTCTTTTGACGAACAGTTTAAAAAGGTATCGGAAGAATTCAGGGAAGGTGATTATGAAGCAGCCATAAAAACCGCAAGACATGTTATTTCCATTAATCCGGATGATGAAAGGGCTAAGCTTTTGCTTGCGGATTCATACTTTTCCCTTAATAAGTATGATGAGTCCATTGCGGTTCTCAATGATCTGCTGAATGATTTTCCCAATGATACGGGCATTTACGAAAGACTTATTGCCAACTATGAACTGGAGGGAGATATTGATTCGATAATAAGGCTGTCAGAGCAGGCCGATCCGTCAACCTTTAAGGCACTCTTCGGAGATTATGTCAGTGAGAATCCCGAGTTCAGCGAAGAAGGAGGCAATTATTACGGGAGACAGACAATTAAGCTGATGACTTCCGGAAACGGTACGATTTTTTATACACTTGACGGCAGCTTCCCGGATGAAAGCTCAGAGGTTTATACGACTCCCATTGTGCTTGATGAAGGTGAGACAACGATAAGGGCGATCCATGTTAATGACAAGGGGGTAAAGAGCGAGGAGGTCAGCAAGACCTACAATATAATCAAGGTTGCCCCCCTGACACCGAAGCTTCT
>JBGUQP010000494.1:0-2163 GCA_045131145.1 Lachnospiraceae bacterium
CGGGAAATAATATTCAATCCCGGTCGATAGCTCAAACAGGAACTGTATCAGGATAAACAGCGAAAACCCGGGTACAACCAGGAAGGGCAGCACCGTACTGATAACGCTCAAAGTCGAGGCTTTGCCGTATTTTGCAATATCGGTCTGTCTCTTTTTCTGACGCTTGGGATCCCCGGCATACACTATCTCATTCGGCTTTTTGCTTGATGCCTTGATCTCATTATGAAAAAGCATGGTCTCCCTGTAAGCATTGTAAAAGTCCATGTTTAAGATCGGTCTCGGAGCGAAATACCCTTGTGGCCTGTTCTTGATATCGTTGAAGTCCGTATTAAGGTTGCTGTTGGTATAATCAACATACCGACCATACTCTTCATCCTGACCGTAGTAGACCGGAGCACTGTAGCCTCCGCGCCTCGAGCCTTCACGCCTCGAGCTTTCAGATCCGGTAAAAGGCACCAGTCCCGTAGCATTGCTATTCAGTTTTGCCTTTTTGTTTTTCTTTTTCTTCCCCACTACGTATCACCTAGTCATTCTTCCTCACATACTCAAAGTACAGAGCCATGGAAGACACCGCCATAATCCCGAATACCGCTACCATCTTGGCTAAAGCCGTCATTACCTTCTTCATACTTAAGCCTCCTTTTTCAATCAGAGAACCGTCCCGGTGTTCCCTAAATGATCTCCACATTGCAGTACGCATTATTGAAGTCGTCATTGTTAAAATCATTAACAAAAGCAGCTTTTACGGTATAAGTGTTGCCGCTGTGGGTATGCAGATTCACCTCTCCGTTAAAGAACACGCCCTGCCCGCTGTAAAAGATCATCTGGTTGAATATCTGCCTGCACTCTTCTATACCGGCTTCATCCTTTGCGTGCATGCTTAAGTCGGGACGTCCGAATTCGATCAGGCCCCTGGTATGGAGCCAGTATCCGCCGTCCTCCTCGGACACAAGTATCGTCACATGATCCTGGGCATTTATCTCCTGCTCGAAAAACTTTGCAGTCCACTTTTCTTCAGAGAAAAGCGAAAAGGTCAGTACATCAAGTATCCCTACGGCACCCTGATCAAAAAATGCTTTGCCGATACCGATGACGTTCTGCATATAATCAAGAGTATCATCCTGCATTACATCTCCCCTGATCACCACACAGTCCGAAGCTGCCTTGCATTTTTCAAACAGATCCGCATCCTGGCTGCGAAGGATATCTCCCATACTTCCGCTGAAAAATCCATCTATATAATCCCCGTGTTCTGTGCGGTTAAGACCGTGCATTTCCAATCCTTCAGGAAAACCGTCCACATGATGCTTACTTGCAGAAACCTGCAGCTGGTCACCCCTGACCCCGAATATCACGTAGAACAGAAACGGTTTGTAATCAACATCCTTATAATACTCACGCTTTATCATAAATTACCCCTCTCCATTGTTTTCCAAGTTCATATAGATATCCAACAGTTCCATCAATTCTGCCCCCAGAGGATCCCCGGGCAGCCAGCAGTCCCCAATCCCCTTCGGATAATATGGGAAAAAGACCTCCGGATCCCGGCATGCTTTCATCTTGCCCAGTTCCTTAAGGATGGATTCCAATTGGCTGACCATCATATAATCCGGAATCTTCTTAGGACTATGCAGCATTTCAGATATTTCTTTTTTTATATGATCTATACGTTCATCTAATTCCTTCATGACGTCACCTGTTCCCTAATACTTGTTGTGCACTTTCTCCGCGAAGCACATCATATCCTTCACTTCGATGACAGTACCGTCATCGAGTATTGCTTTACCGAACATCCTGCCGAATACCTGGTGCTGGTCGGAAACGAGCACCTTAAAGTCGATGCAGGCGGCACGGTCGAGCACAGGCACGAATTCCATCTCGAACCTGCCGTCGGATGAAGTAAATGTCCATTTGTCCATGATATTATCGGGGATATGGAATTCAACATCATCCAGCTTATGTACCTTGCCCTCGTAGAATATCACGTTCTCGGTCGCTGCCTCGGTGTTGCCGAAGCCGTAACCGATGTTAAAGCCGAAACTTTTACCGTCGATATCGGCATTCCCTGAGCCCCAGAGCCAGGTGTTATCATATGTCCATACACCGCGTCCCCAGTCACGTGTACCGAAATCAGTGGCCGGATCGAACTCATACCTCTTGCCG
>JBGUQP010000495.1:0-2259 GCA_045131145.1 Lachnospiraceae bacterium
GAAGGCAGTGGAGAGTTACAGGATCACAGATGACCAAAAGAACTATTTAAAGAGCCTGAAGATCAAGACTGATAAGAAGAAGTAATATGGGGAAGCAATCATGGAAGCCCGGGAATATGCTGTATCCTGTTCCTGCAGTGATGGTGAGCTGCAAAAGACCCCGGGAAAGATCAAACATAATAACGGTAGCCTGGGCAGGAACAGTATGCTCAGACCCTGCAATGGTATCCATATCCGTAAGACCACAGAGATACTCCCATGACATCATAGAAGAAACCGGGGAATTTGTTATAAACCTGGTCACGGAGAAGCTTACAAGGTCATGCGACTGGTGCGGAGTAAGATCGGGAAGAGAATATGATAAGTTCAGGGAAATGAAGCTGACGGAATACGTTTCCGAATTTATGGATACACCTGCAATTGCCGAGAGTCCCGTGAATATATACTGTAAAGTGGTGAAGACTGACCATCTTGGATCCCATGATATGTTTATCGGAAAGGTAATAGGTGTTACGGTCGATGATTCATTTATGGATGATAAGGGAAAGTTTGCACTTGAAAAGTGCGGCCTTATAACTTATTCGCACGGGGAATATTATACACTCGGGAAGAAGCTTGGAAAATTCGGATATTCCGTAAGGAAATCCGCAGTGAAGCCTGCAAACAAGAAGAATTCAGAGAGTAAATCGAAAAAAGAACCGAAGAATGGACAGAATAAGAAAAAGATATCTGAAAAAAGAAAGGTAAAACAAAGGAAAGGTCACGTATGAAGGGGAACATTGATATAGTCATCACAATGGGAGGTCTGGGATCAAGATTCCGTAAGGCCGGATATACGGTTCCTAAGTTCATGATAGAGGCAAAGGGAAAGACGCTGTTTGAGTGGTCGATGATAAGTCTTGAAGGCTATAGGGACAGGACAGATAAATTCATTTTCATTGCGATGAAGGATGAAGAAAATGATGTTGAAGCTTTCATCAGGGACAGCTGCAGTAAGCTAAATATCAGAGAACCTAAGGTGATCCTGCTTGATTATCTTACCGACGGTCAGGCAACAACGGCAATGCTTGCGGAAAAATACTGGGATAAAGACAATGCCCTTCTTATCTACAATATAGATACCTATGTTGAAGCAGGTCAGATGAATTCAGGTGAACTTAAGGGAGACGGTTTTATCCCATGCTTTAAGGCAGAAGGCGACCACTGGAGTTTTGTAAGGCTTGATGATAAAGGAAGGGTTGTTGAGATAAAGGAGAAAAAGAGGATATCGGACCATTGTACTCTCGGAGCATATTATTTTAAGACCTGCGGCCTGTATGAGGACCTCTATAATGAGTATTATAAGGACTCTGATAAGAGAGAGCTTGTAAACGGCGAAAAGTATGTGGCTCCCCTATATGATTTTCTGCTGAGTAAGGGAGGAGAAATATATATTTCAGATGTCCCGTCTGATAAGGTTCATGTTTTAGGGACTCCTGAAGAGCTTGATCTTTTCATAAAGGGATAACGGGGATCAGAAGCTTGCATAGATAAAGGCCCCGTTGCCAAAGTAAGCAAACATTGCTGTTGCTATGATAAGGCAGCAGAAGATGATCTTACCGTACAGCTTGTCAAGAGGCAGGGGCTTAAGCGGATTGTTACGTGAATTAAACCGCCCGGAGATATACTGGATGATCAGAAGGATGATACCGAATATAAAGGTGTAGGTGTAGTAATAACCGGCACCTTTTTTTAATGTTATTATCCTTGAGAATATGATCCAGGAATCCTTAAGGGTTTTGGCCCTGAAGGGTATCCAAAGAAAGTTGACGATAAGGAATGTTAAGATCATGGAGATATAGTGCTTAATTACAGGCAGGGGAGCCGCTTCCTTCTGCCCGTTTTTATCAGCAGAAACCGGATGTATCTGCGTAAACATACGGTGTATGACCTGCCAGATGCCGTGAAGCCCTCCCCAGATAAGGAAGTTGACGGTAGAGCCGTGCCATAATCCGCTTATGATCATGGTAAGGAAGATATTGATATATGTACGGACTTTACCCTTACGGTTTCCTCCAAGTGGAATATATACGTAATCACGAAGCCATGTTGACAGGCTTATATGCCATCTGCGCCAGAATTCTGCGGGATCGGATGACAGATATGGAAGGTTGAAGTTCCTGTCAAGGTCAAATCCCAGAAGAAGGGCAATACCTATAGCCATATCGGAATACCCCGCAAAATCAAACAGAAGCTGCAGTGTATAGGTGATCGAAGTGA
>JBGUQP010000496.1:0-5191 GCA_045131145.1 Lachnospiraceae bacterium
TATTCCGTTTATGAGGTTCTGTATGCTGTCAACGGTCCTTACGATAGTTTCGTACTGCAGCTTATTTGTCTTGGATACTTCATCGGCGACACGTACGGCTGCCTGCGACTGCTGAAGGAGCTTGTTCATTTCTTCCTTGATATCGTTTGCCGAATTAGCTGAATCCGTTGCAAGCTTACCTATCTCCTCAGCAACAACAGCGAATCCGCGTCCCGCTTCACCGGCCCTTGCAGCCTCTATTGAAGCATTAAGTGCGAGCAGTGAAGTCTGGGAAGCTATAGTGTCTATTGCCTCAACCTTGGTTGAAATGTTGTCTACTGCATGGCTTGTTGCTCCTATGACTGTGGTGATCTGCTGTATTGCCTGTTCCATCTGAGCTGATGAACGCTCAAGGTCATGAAGTTCGCTCTCGGAATTCCTTGAATCATTGTTCATTGATTCGGCGGTATTGGCAAGATGCTCGGCATCGCCTGTAACTCCGTCGATATTACCGGAGATGATCGCGATACTTTCGGTAGCCTGCTGGATCTCGTCAGCCTGCTGGGTGGCACCGCTGGCTACATCCTGAACAGCGCGTGAGATATCATCCATGGTATCGGATATCTGAGAAGCCGTTCCTGCGAGTTCGGTCGAATTGTTGTCAAGCTCGTTGGCCGTATCCCTTATTGCATCGACTATATCACGCAGAGTATCGGTAACGAGATTGGTATTTCTTATCATCGCACCGAATTCATCCTTGCGCTTGGTGTACTTTCTTAT
The DNA here is from genome assembly GCA_045131145.1 of Lachnospiraceae bacterium. Taxonomy (GTDB): domain Bacteria; phylum Bacillota; class Clostridia; order Lachnospirales; family Lachnospiraceae; genus UBA2868. The sequence goes on from JBGUQP010000496.1 coordinate 760, forward strand.
ATCCTTAAACCTGCCGTCGGCAAGGTTCTCAAGAGCATCATCTATAAGCAGTATAGGCTTGTTGATACTGCTGCCGAAGAGTACTGCGGCCACGACTGCGATTATTGCGAGTACCACACCAAGGATTATCAGGATAGTGACCGCCCGGTTACGTCCTGCCATGATGACGTCATACTGCGTTGACACATTTACAAGCCATCCGGTACTGGGGATAACAACATATGAAGCCAGTTGTTTGGTACCTTCGTAGCTCTCTATATAAGTTCCTTCCGTGTTGCTCTTGGACATTGCCTGAGCATCTCTGTAGCTTAAGTCGATCTCGTCCTCAGCACCCAGCTCGAGAACTGAATCAACGAGCATTATGCCGTCTGTATCAGTGATGAAAATCTCCTGTCCTTCACTGGCCTTGGACGCCATGCGCTCCATCAGATATCCGAGACTGAAGTTACGCGTGAGGACACCTATAACGGTGGTTCCGTCGTCATCGAAAATGGGTACAGCCGGTACGATGATCCTGGCTCCCGTAGTCTTGCTTATCGACATCTTGGACAGATTGGGGCTTCCCTTGACTGCGATCTGGAAATATTCCCTCTCTGCTATATTGGTAAAATCACCCTTTGAACGCGCTATGTTCTGGCCGTCAACTCCCGTAACAACGGTTGAATTACCGTCGCCAAAGCTCTCGTCAACCTTCTGCAGTTCCTTAACCATATTGGCCAGCCTGGTTTCATCCGTGGGATCCTTGCAGAATTCCTTAGTCGACTGGGAAGAAGCGAGCTGACCGATAACGTTGAAGTTCGCGTCTATTGTCTGCGAAAAATCATTCTCGATATACTCAGCCTTTTCGAGATTGATCTGCTCGGCTTCTGCAATAGCGACATTGTTTAAGTTAACATAACTTACAATGATCGCTGCCAGCAGGGGTATGATACATACCGCTGCCATCATGAATATCAGTTTGGTTCTGATACTGTTCAAAGAATTATTTTTTTCCTGCTTTTTGCTGCTCATTAAAGCGCCCCCTTTACTATTTATGTGATTTTATTATAGTGGATATACTGAAAAATGTATATAATTAATTGAAAAAGATTGAATTGCATGAATTTAGGATTACTCTCATGGACATTGTATCACTTTTAGACACACTTTTAACATCTATGTTTAAAGCAGAAGAGGATTTCTTAAAAAACCCTAAGGAATTCAGTAACCTCGAGACTTCTGTGAAATCATCAACAGAAGCCTTTGCAGCCGGTTTCCTTGGCGCGATCCTGTCTGAGCTGGATCAGGCAATACGCAAAAATCGTGCTTTTCGAAGTGCGGTTTTTGTGTCTTTGGTAAAAAAAGAGACTGTCACACTTTAATGCGACAGCCCCTTGTCATATGGACCTGAGGGGAGTCGAACCCCTGTCCGAAAGCCCTTTCATCAAGACTTCTCCCATCACAGTCATTGTTTTTTGATTCCCCCCTCGGTATGCCCAATGACAGGCTTACCGCGTCGGTAGCTTCATAGGTTCTCTTCCTGCCTCAAAGCTTTGGCCGGAAGGTTCCCCGCCTCTTTGATGCCCTTACCCCGTGCAGCGGGTGACCCGGGAAGGACAAGCAGCAACTAGGCTGCTAATGCTAAATTAGGTTTAGCGTTTATATTTAGTTTCCCCTTTTTAACGTGGCATGGGACCACGGATGGCTATCCTGACTTCCAAACCCCCGTCGAAACCGGTACAAGCCCTTGGTACTACTAATAAATATAACATATGACTGAAGTGCGGTCAAATGAAGACAGTAGAATCGTCCCCGTGTATTCATTTAGAGATTGCGGACCTTGAATTCGCGCTCTGCTTCGCGTCTTGCATCCTTCCTGGCTATATCCTGCCTCTTGTCGTAGAGCTTCTTACCCTTGGCAAGCCCTATCTCAACCTTTACGAGACTGCCCTTTAAGTATACCTGCAACGGAACCACGGTGTATCCCTGTTCCGTAAGCTTGCCGTTAAGCTTCCTTATCTCCTGCTTATGAAGAAGGAGCTTCCTGGTCCTTAAGGGATCCTTGTTGAAGATATTACCCTTTTCATAAGGACTTATATGCATACCGAAAATAAAGGCCTCCCCGTTCTCGATCCTTATATAGGATTCCTTAACGGAACACTTACCCATCCTGAGTGACTTTATCTCGGTGCCGAAGAGGGCTATGCCCGCCTCATATTTATCCTCTATAAAGTAATCGTGAAAGGCCTTTTTATTGTTTGCGATCAGCTTGACCGATGCTTTATCCTTACTCATTATCCGCTCCTCGAATATTTACTTCATTCAACATTATGTCAACCACACGTTCAGCCGGCCAGTTCAAAATCAACCGCGCGGATGGTCATATCCACCCCGATGACCCTTATCTTAACTGCCTGACCCAGGACATACTTCTGCCCTGTCCTCTCTCCGACAAGTTCCAGTCCATCCTCATTGAAATAGAAATAATCGCCTTCAAGCCTCGAAACATGTACCAGACCTTCAACCGTATTGGGCAGTTCAACATATATACCCCAGCCGGTAACGCCCGATATCACACCGGTATATACATCGCCTATATGATCAGCCATGTATTCGGCCTTCTTAAGCTTATCGGTTTCACGTTCCGCCTCGTCAGCAAGCCTCTCCCTTGAGCTTGAGTGCTTGGCAATCTCGGGAAGTATCTTATCATAGTGCTCAAGCCTTGCATTCTTCATCTTACCGTGAAGGCTTTCCTTTATTATCCTGTGGATCTGCAGATCGGGATACCTTCTTATCGGCGAGGTAAAGTGGCAGTAATACCTGCAGGCAAGGCCAAAATGTCCCCTGCACTCGGTCGAATAGGATGCCCGCTGCATGGACCTTAATGTCAGTGAGCTTATCAGCGACTCCTGCGGTGTCCCATCGATCCTCTCAAGCAGCTTCTGGAGTTCCCTCGGATGAACCTCATCATTCTTAACCTTTATCCCATAGCCGAAATTATGTATGAAGGCTTCAAGCTTACGTATCTTCTCAGGATCCGGATCCTCATGTATCCTGTATACAAAGGGAACGCTCCTGCTGCAGTAATGCTCGGCCACTGTCTCATTGGCTGAGAGCATGAATTCCTCTATCAGCCTTGTAGCACTGTTCCTGTCATAGGGACCTACATAAGTCGGCTTCCCCTTATCATCAAGCAGGATCTTAGTTTCAGGAAGGTCAAAGTCGATCGATCCGCGCTTCTTGCGTTTCTTCCTAAGTATTTCGGCCAGTTCCTCCATAAGCAGGAACATGGGAACGAGGTCCTCATATTCTTTCATGAGTTTTTCATCCCTGTCCTCTATTATACCGTTAACCGCCGTATAAGTCATGCGTTTATCCGTCTTTATCACACTCTCAGTTATCTCATGATCTATAAGAGTACCTGCAGGATCAAATGTCATTATACAGCTCAGTGTAAGCCTGTTTACGTTCTCGTTAAGAGAACATATCCCGTTGCTCAGTCTTTGCGGAAGCATGGGTATGACCCTGTCCACAAGATATACACTGGTGCCCCGTTTCAATGCCTCTTTATCCAGAGCCGAATTCTCCTGGACATAATGTGTAACATCGGCGATATGGACTCCCAGAACGTAGTTTTCTCCATCTTTATAAAGGCTTACAGCATCATCAAGGTCCTTGGCTTCTTCGGAATCAATGGTAACCATCTTAAGATCCCTAAAGTCAGCCCTTCCCCTTATGTCATCATCCGATACTTCTTCCGGAACCTTATCCGCCTGTTTAAGAACCTTCTCCGGAAATTCAAGCGGCAGACCGTATCCCCTGATCATGGAAAGGATATCCACTCCCGGGTCACCTTCATGACCAAGTATCTCTGTAATGCGGCCTTCAGGGCTCTTAAACCTCGATCCGTAGTCTGTGATCTCTATGAGAACCTTATCCCCAGTAACGGCCTCCATAGACCGTTCACCGGGTATAAAAATGTCTCTGTCAAACAGGTTATTGTCGGGTACAACAAACCCGTAATGTATCCCTGCCTGTTCATAGGTACCTACTACATGATCCGTTGCCCTCTCGACGATCTCAACGATCCGTGCTTCTGCTCTTTTACCGCTTTTTTTCGTCTCCGGCTCAATTGTAACCACATCAAGATGCATGGCACCGTGAACTTCATCTCTCGGGATGAAGAATTCATCTTGTAAACCTTCCACCTCAACAAAACCGAATCCCTGCTGGGTCAGCCTGAAAACTCCTGTCAGCTGTTTAAGCTTTGGCAGGGAGTACTTACCCCTGCCGGATACCCACACCCTGCCTTCTTCCACAAGTTCACTGAGCAGCTTCTTAAGTTCATCCCGGTCTTTCTTCTTAACCTGCAAAAGGATCGCAAGCTCCTTCTCTTTCATCGGAACATACTTTTCATCCGCCATGAGCTTAAGGAGCATTTTCTTTCTTGCCT
>JBGUQP010000497.1:0-3604 GCA_045131145.1 Lachnospiraceae bacterium
CTTAAAGCACGGTGTTTGCGGCTGCATCTATACCCAGTTAAGTGATGTGGAGAGCGAATACAACGGGCTGTATACCTACGACCGGAAGATATGTAAAGTTGAAAGACGTAAAATGGAAGAGCTTAAGTTTAAGCTTGATAAGACTTATGAGTTTATTACCGAAGATGGAGGTAACTGAATGATCAAAAAATCATCCCTTACAGTCTTTATTATCTCTATAAGTGCCCTTGTCCTTCTTGCAGGATGTAAAGACAAAAAAGAACCGGTACTTCCCGATCCAAAACCAAAAACCGAAGAAACTACAGAAAACGATAACGGTAATGAAAAAGCTGATCCCGATAACAAAGATAACAATGCTGATACAGCAGAAGCGGAGAAAAAAGAAGATTCCGTAAAAGAATTCAATCATAAGGCACGAATGGCTTTTATGGCCTTTGCGTCTGATGAGCAGCTGTGTGTTTCGGATATAGATGAGCGTGATTATTTCAGGAAGGGAAACAGATACAGCTTATCCGATATCATAGATAATTATTTAAAGATCGAGAATCAATACGTCGGTGATGACCCTGTGGAACTATACGATGCAACCTATGCTTACATCGACTGCGGAATGGATGAAAAGATAGAAATGGCCGTTAATTTAAATTACGGAATGAGTGGGGCCGGCGATTACGGTCAGAGGATATATCTGTTTAAGTATGTTGATGATGAGGTTCACCTTTTTGCCGATGATTTCTACGGATACCGTACATTTCTTGAAATAAACAAGTACGGATATGTGAAAAGATATGGTGCAGGCGGAGCGAACGTTTACGTTTGGGACAATTATTATTTCGATAAGGACTGTAACAGGATATATCTGTATGGCGTTAATGAACATATGGGACTTGAATATCCAAGGATCCCCAAATATTACATTAAGGGCGGATACAGCAGGAGTGATTATCCGGATGATGATCCGGCCGACAGTGACGGATATGAAGTGTATGCGGCCAATTTTAACGAATGTCCCGAGGTTGATGATCCTGATGCCGATTTCTATGAATTATTCTATAAGGACAACATGTATGCCTTCTGTGACCACAACGGAAATCCGGTAAGGCCAGACAGGGATATGACCGAGTTTTATGAGGAAGAAGGTATTAAGTGGTTTGATTACGACAAGCTCAATGAAATGCTCGATAAGCATGAGGGAGAGCTTGGAGTGACGGATAAGATAAAGAATGCCGATGAGGCTGATTTTGAGAGTCTTATAGATGAAGGTATCCTTAAACATAACTATTCAAGGGAAGATATAGAAGAAACCGAGGAAGAGGAAACTTATGACATTGTTGAAACGATACATGTTTCAGATGTGGATGTTAAACCCTTTATTTCATCCCTGGCCGATAAAGACCATGCTTACAATAAGATAACCCTTAAGCAGGTTTCCTGTACCGAAAACAATATAACAGATGATGAAGACTGGTTTAGAAGGGCTGACTTCAATCCGCCCGGGACCGACTCAAAAGACGATAAATACAACTATGTTTTAACTGGCGACAAGGGCTACGGTACAATGTCGGTAGTCGAGGTCAGTGACATTGAGACCGGTAAACTTAAGTACCGTTTTGATTTTTCGGATCTATTGTATGCAAAGGGCTATGAAGGTGATGACTTTGTCGACAGGGGTGTACGCCATTGCTTCATAACGGATGATCTTCTGTATGTGAATATTTATCACAGAACATATGCGGAATCTTGTCCTGATAATGCATTCATGATGTGTATTGATATAAATACCGGTGACACAATATGGGTATCCGATAAGCTTATATCCAATTCAAACAATTTTGTCCGCTGGGGTGACAATATAATAACCGGTTACGGCTTTACTGCCGAAGATGACTATATCTACATTCTTAACAGGTTCACCGGTGAAGTTACCGAAAAGATCAAGGTCAAAAAGAGCCCTGATTATTTCGCTTTTGTTAATGATGAGGTATGGGTCAGAACCTACAGTTACGACTATGTGTTTAAAATTCAGGATGACGATCAGAAAGGAAACCAATGAAAATACGTGTGATAAACGGCCCCAATATAAACATGCTGGGTATCAGGGAACCCGATATTTACGGCAGGACAACATATGATGATCTTGTTAAAATGATAGAAGAACATGCCGCCGACAAAGGCATAGATGTCGAAGTCATGCAGAGCAACCACGAAGGTGATCTTGTCGATATGCTCCAGGACTGTTATAAGAAGATTGACGGTATAGTGATAAATCCCGGTGCCTATACCCATACATCGGTGGCCATTCTCGATGCCCTTAAGGCTGTGTCTTTACCGTCTGTGGAAGTGCATATTTCCAAGGTCGATGAACGGGAAGATTTCAGACAGATCAGTTTCATACGAAAGGCCTGTGTGAAGACCATAACGGGACATGGAGTCCGGGGGTATCTTGAAGCAATGGATCATTTAATATCAATGAAAGAGGAACAGTATGGAGTGGATAAACAGAAGTAAGGTTTTAATAGTAGGACTTGGCCTTATGGGCGGCAGCTATGCAAAAGCATTAAAGCGTCTCGGATACAGAGTATATGCCATTGATGCAAGAAGCGAAGCCATAAGCTATGCGGTTGAAAATAACATAATAGATAAGGGAGCAGATAAGGCGGATCCTGAGCTTATAAAAGAAGCGGATACCATTATCTTCGCCCTTTATCCCAAGATCATAGCAGACTGGATAAAGGAGAACCAGAAATACTTTAAGCCCGGAATAATCATAACGGATGTGACCGGTATCAAGGATAAGATCGTATACGATATCCAGGATGTATTAAGAGAAGATGTTGAATTTATCGCCGCCCACCCAATGGCAGGCCGCGAGGTTTACGGAGTGGAGAATTCCGATGCGAAGATATTCCTCAATGCCAACTATATAGTGGTACCTACCGACAAGAACACTGAAGAAGCAATCGAATGGTGTAAGAACTTAGGGCAGATACTGGGATTTTCACGAGTGTCCGTATTATCTCCCGATGAACATGACAGGATGATAGCATATGTTTCCCAGCTTACTCACTGTATTGCGGTAGCCCTTATGACAACACACGACAACAGACATCTGGCTGATTATACGGGTGATTCTTTCAGGGATCTTACAAGGATAGCCAGGATAAATGAAGACATGTGGAGTGAGCTGTTCTTTATGAACAAGGAGAAGCTTGTAGAAGAGATTGATGCTTTCAGGGGAGAACTTAAGGAAATAAGGGACAGCATAGTGGATGAGGATGCCGAAAAACTCAAGGAAAAGATGAGGCTTTCAACCGAAAGGAGAAAGAACTTCGACAAATAGCAGGCAAAAGGGTGGGTATCAATACAGATACACACCCATAAATATGCAACATGAAAACGTATCTTAAATAAGGACAGGACTGTTTATGACTGATGAACAATTCAATGCGGCAATGGACCGTATGCGAAGCAAGGACAAGTCCGCCCTTAAGGAAGTGTATGAGGAATACATATCATTTATTTATCATACTATCCTTAACATAGTGAACAATAAAGAGAACGCTGAGGACATCACCAGCGAATTCTTTATAAAGCTGTGGGAGAA
>JBGUQP010000498.1:0-2026 GCA_045131145.1 Lachnospiraceae bacterium
TATTCTACTTCATAGTACACCCTGTCACCGTCAAGCATTACATCCACACCTATCGCAGCCCTTGCCTGGGACAATGAAAGCATGGTAAGCGCGGCTTCTTCACCGCCGATCTGCATGCTGTGTTCAGCCTCTCCCTGGAAGGCAAACATGAGCTCGGCCTTAATATCGTAGGCATTCCTTATCTCGGCGAAGCTGTAGATATCATTGGCCATGGCAGATAAGGGGAAGGACTGGCAGTCTTCGATGACCGAAGCGGTTAACGCATTTGCTTCGCACTTAAACATTACAGGGAGCGTCTTGACGAGCATGGACACGGACCTTTCAAGTCTTGGATCACTTCTGCCGTTGTAAATGGTTGTAAATACCGCCTGTTCACCGGACGTATATGACTGTACCGCAAGGCCGAAGGCGGCTGTGAAAAAGGCATTTAAGGACAGTGAATTATCCTCACAGTATTCTCTTATCCTGCCTGCATCCGCCTCGCCGAAATGCTTAAACATCGCAGCATGAAGGTCACCGCTTCCGTCCTTAACAGGAAGTGTTTCGCCCATACAGCCGGAAAAGATGCCGTCATACCAGTCTTTTGCGCTCTTAAGCCTGTCGGTTCCCCTGATCCTTTGCTCATCCAGGGCAAATTCATAGCCAGTGTAATTTTCCCTGTCGACTTCCTCTCCCAGATAAACACGGTCAATATCGTCTACCAGGATATCAATGGAGCCGCCGTCCGATACGATATGATGGGTATCAAGCAGGAAATACGTCCCTTCACCGGTTATATAGATCTCGGCACGAAACAGTATATCCTCAGAATCAAGGTCGAAGGGGTGGACCAGTTCTTCTTCCGCCGGAAGATTGTCGCAGCGTATCACCGTCGGTTCAAAAGTCATATCATCCCTGCGTTTTACCAGGATGTTTCCGCCTTCCTCCACAAGCGTCATAAACAGATAAGGATGTGCCTTGACGGCTTTTGTGATCGCTTCGGCGAGCCTGTTTATGTCCACTTTATCACTCAGTTTATACAGAGATGGAATATTATAGATGGTGGTATCTTTATGAAGCTCCTGCTCAATATAGATACCCATCTGTGTCAAGGAAAGGGGATACACTTCCCTGACCGAATAGTCGACTGCTTCCTTATGAGTTGCGATAAGCTGCTCCAGTCCCTCCACGGTCACTTCATCGTTAAGCTCTGAGGTTTTTATTATGGCACCGAATTCCTCCCTGATCATTGAACATAACCGGATGGCTCCAAGGGATGAAAGTCCCATCTCAAACAGATCGGTCGTGATCCCGATCATATCTGTCTTAAGAATATCCCGTACGATCTTCAGAAGTTTTTCCTGGGTCGGATCAGAGGCCGGTACAATGACCACACCGTCAAGCACAGGCTCTGGAAGCGCGCTCTTGTCAACCTTACCGTTTATGGTAAGCGGTATTTTTTCGATTCTCACAAAGCACTGCGGCACCATGTATGAAGTAAGATATTTTCTTATATATTTTTTCAGCGACTGCACGTCTGTCTCAGCGTCGGATGTATAGTATGCGGCAAGATAGGGAGACGGTTCCTGCTTTACGATGACCACGGCATTGTTTATTCCGGGAAACGAGCCGATGATCTTTTCTATCTCACCAAGTTCGATCCTGAGTCCCCGAAGCTTTACCTGATTGTCCTTTCTCCCATAAAATTCTATATTTCCGTCCTGCCTGATCCTTGCAAGATCACCGGTTTTATATGCACGCCTGCCGAAAATCGAGATAAAGTTCTTATTCTGTTCTATATCTCCGATATATCCTCTTCCTATTCCGTCGCCGAGGATCACAAGTTCTCCCTTGTCACCAAGCGGAAGGACCTCTCCGTCTTCGTCCATGGTAAGAACATGTACGTTGGCATTGGGAATTCCGATCGTTATATCATCTCCATTCCCGATCACCTGCATCGTACAGCTTATCGTCGCCTCTGTCGGACCGTATCCGTTCATGATATATAGGTCGGGGTTCAGTACTTTCAGTTTTTCATACAGTATCG
>JBGUQP010000499.1:0-2842 GCA_045131145.1 Lachnospiraceae bacterium
GAAGGCAGGTGACTTTGCTCCGAATATGATCCTTAAGGATTCCCTGCCGGTAGACTTTTCGCCCATCGAACTTAAGGGATACAGCGACCTTACATCGGAACATAATGATTCCATGTCGTATATACTTGAAAATTTCTATGCAAAAAGGAACGTATATACAAAGATAAGACAGAAATCGGCGGATCTTCGCAGGATCGTTGCTACGGCTCTTGAAAGGAATGTCAAAAAATATGACCTTCAGCTTAAACAGCTTAAGGATACCGAGAAGAAAGACAAGTACAGGCTCTACGGCGAACTGCTTAATACCTACGGATACGGGGCTCAGCCGGGAGCAAAGTCTCTTGAAGCGGATAATTACTATACGGGGGAAAAGATCACGATACCTCTTGATCCCGATTTAAGCGCATCGGAAAATGCAAAAAAGTATTTTGACAGGTACGGGAAGCTTAAAAGGACCGAGGAAGCCCTGAGTGTACAGACAAAGGAAACAAGGGAGGAGATAGATCACCTTGAATCCATCCAGGCTTCCCTGGACATGGCGCTTTTGGAAAATGACCTTACCGAGATACGGCAGGAGCTAGTCGAGGCAGGATATATACGTAAAAAGGGCAAGGACAAAAATAAGGAAGTCAAAAGTAAACCCTTCCATTATCTGAGCTCCGACGGTTTTCATATCTATGTGGGAAAAAACAACTTCCAAAACGATTATCTGACCTTTAAACTTGCTTCCGGATCGGACTGGTGGTTTCATGCAAAAAAGATACCGGGGTCTCATGTCCTGGTAAAATCCGACGGAAGAGAACTTACCGATAAAACCTTTGAGGAGGCAGGAGCTCTTGCTGCCTACTATTCCAAAGGGCGGGAACAGGACAAGGTTGAAATAGACTATGTACAGAAGAAAGAGGTTAAAAAACCTGCGGGAGCCAAACCCGGATTTGTAGTTTACTACACCAACTATTCTCTTGTAGCTTCGCCTTCGATCGACGGACTTACCCTTTGTTCTTTTTCTTGACGCGCTTTATGGCTTGGAATATAATATAATCTGTATGCGAATGTGATGGCATGGCCATCCGGATTTTAGGAGAATTGAAATGATAAAGAGTATGACGGGATTCGGACGGGCCGAGTTTTGTGACGAGAAGCGCAAGATAACGGTCGAAGTGAAGTCCGTTAACCACCGTTATCTTGATGTGAATATCAAGATGCCCAAGAAGATAGGCTTCTTTGAGACCTCGATCCGCGGTATCCTTAAGGAATACATGCAGAGAGGCAAGGTTGATCTGTATATCACCTATGAGGATTATACCGAAGATAATGTCAGCCTGAAATACAACAGGGAGATGGCAAGGTCCTACTTAAACTATCTGAATGAGATGAGTAACGAGTTTGACCTTGAGAATGATGTAAGGGTTTCCGTTCTGTCAAGGTATCCGGAAGTATTCAGCCTTGAAGAACAGGAGGTTGACGAGGAGGAACTGTGGAAAGATCTTGAAGGAGTGGTCCGCAGGGCCTGTGATGCCTTTGTAAAGTCAAGACTTACGGAAGGTGAGAACCTAAAGAGGGATCTTCTTGACAAGCTTGAAGGCATGCTTAAGTATGTTGATGACATTGAGAAGCGTGCTCCTGCCATTATAGAAGAATACAGAAAGAAAATATATGACCGTGTTCACGACATGCTGAGTGATGCGTCAGTGGATGAGAGCCGTATCCTTACCGAGGTGACCCTCTATGCCGACAGGGTGTGCGTCGATGAGGAGATAGTAAGGCTTAAGAGTCATATCAAGGGTACGGAGGATACACTGCTTTCAGGCGGCAGTGTGGGACGTAAGCTTGATTTTATAGCTCAGGAGATGAACCGTGAAGCCAACACGATCCTTTCCAAGTCAACAGACCTGTCCACCTCGAATGTAGCCATAGATCTTAAGACCGATATAGAGAAGGTACGTGAGCAGATCCAGAATATAGAATAACCAAATACATTGTATTCTGAGTGTTATGAACTGAAACAGGTAAAATATATGAGAAAAGGTATACTGCTAATCATTTCCGGATTTGCCGGTTCGGGTAAGGGGACCATAGTTAAAGAACTGATCAACAGATATGACAATTATGCCCTGTCAGTATCCGCAACAACCAGGGCTCCGAGACCGGGAGAGGTTGACGGAAGGGAGTATTTCTTTAAGTCAAGGGATGAGTTTGAGAAGATGATAGAGAGGGACGCTTTCCTTGAGCATGCGGAGTATGTGGGTAATTACTACGGAACTCCCAGACAATATGTGGATGATATGCTGAATAAGGGTAAAGATGTGATCCTCGAGATTGAGATGCAGGGTGCATTTCTTGTAAAGGAGAAGTGCCCTGACGCAGCCCTGATGTTTGTTATGCCCCCGAGCGCCGGTGAGGTTTATAACCGCCTCAGGAAACGCGGGACCGAGAGTGAAGAGGTCATAATGAAGCGGATGAGACGGGGGGCCGAGGAGTCAAGGGAGATCGGTAAATATGATTTCCTTATAATAAATGACGACCTTGAGGAATGCATAGAGGAAGTTCATAATACGGTCAGATGTGCCAAACATGCAGTATCAAGGAACACAGATACTATCGATACGATAATAAAAGAGTTTGATGAATTTTTATATATTAAGGAGGAAGGATAAATGTTACATCCGTCATACAGCGACCTTATGAAGGTGGTAAACAGTGAAGTGGAGGAAGGCGAGCAGCCTGTTGTCAACAGCCGCTATTCAATAGTTATGGCTACGAGCAAGCGGGCAAGACAGCTTATTGACGGTGCACCGACTCCTGTCAGGGATGCCGAGGATAAGAAGCCTCTCTCCGTGGC
>JBGUQP010000500.1:0-7529 GCA_045131145.1 Lachnospiraceae bacterium
ACGGCACCGAGGTGCGCCCGGGTGCATTCGTAAGAGGTTCGGCCCTTGTGGGTGATAACTGTGTTGTGGGCAATTCCACCGAACTTAAAAACGTTATCCTCTTCGATAACGTTCAGGTTCCCCACTACAATTATGTGGGCGATTCGATCCTGGGCTACAAGGCTCATATGGGTGCAGGATCAATAACATCAAATGTAAAGTCAGACAAAAAATTGGTTGTGATAAAGAATGAGGGCGAACTTATCGAGACCGGCCGCAAGAAGGTTGGGGCTCTTGTCGGTGACAGGGTTGAGGTCGGATGCAACAGTGTTCTCAATCCGGGTACCGTTATCGGAAGGGATTCAAATGTTTACCCGGTTTCCTGTGTAAGAGGTGTAATTCCCGAGAACTGTATCTATAAGGAAGCCAAGAAGATCGTGGTAAAGAAAAATGACTAGGGAATCCTGCCGGATGCTTAGTATAAAACAATTAAGAAATACAAATTAATTAAGGACAAAGGACAAAAGGACAAAGGAGAAAAAGGATGAAGGTTATAGTAGCAGACACATATGAAGAAGGTGCTAAGAAGGCCGCTGATATCATCGAGAAGCTTGTCAGGGAGAATCCTGAATGTACATTGGGCCTTGCAACGGGTTCCAGCCCTGTCGGGATGTATAAGGAACTGGCAAGGAGATGCAGTGAGGAAGGGCTTGACTTTTCAAAGGTTCATTCGGTGAACCTTGATGAGTACGTAGGTCTTGAACCCACGCATCCCCAGAGCTACAGATATTTTATGGATGACAATCTTTTCAACCATATCAACATCGACAAGGCCAATACCTATGTTGCCAAGGGAACGGGCGATGTTGAGGCAAACCTTAAGGAGTTCAATGATATCCTTGATAAGACGGATATCGACCTTCAGGTGCTGGGAGTAGGTCCCGACGGACATCTGGGATTCAATGAGCCCGGTGCATTCCTCTATGAGAAGGCTCACAAGGAGACCCTTGAGGATTCAACGATCGATGCAAATACCAGGTTCTTCAACAACCGCGACGAGGTTCCGAGGTTTGCCGTAACAATGGGTATGGGGTCCATAATGAAGGCCAAGACCCTCCTGATGATCATAAACGGCAACAAGCAGGATGCTGCAAGGAAGCTCCTTATGGATGACAAGATCGATCCCCAGTGTCCGGCAACATTTATGAGAATGCACAGGGATGCCATAGTCGTTATCGAGAAAAAACTCGCTGATGAGATAGGATATAAGGGCTGAGAGTTAAGGATTTTACGTAAACCAGCCGATATATATTGTGAAGGAAGAATCCAAGCGGTATTGAATGGATGCGATACGTAAGGAGGTGATCCCATGATCAATATGGTCGGCGTTGAATATGCACACGATCCACCGCCAATGCTTACCGATATACCTGCAGTAGCCTCTGCAATGCCTTACAGCAGGCTGAGACGAAACAAGGACAGGGACAGGGAAGGTTCCAAGAAAAGGAGGAATACGGCATTGGAATTACTGGTGGAGAAAGACAGAGACGAAATGCCCGGACAGATGGGCTGTTTCTTCGAAGCAAGAGCATGAATGAGTCAGGAAGCGATATCCCGGCTCATTCTTTTATTTTCCGTACAAAATAGGCCCCTGCTTCTTACTTGTGTTTGTAATAGCTTTGGTTTATAATGTATGTGCTATTACTATGTAATGAATCCGGAGACTATCAAATGACATTTTCCCTTAGAACCAAAGTCATATTGTTCATCGTATTTATGATGCTTTTCATAGGAGCTGCCGGTGGAATTTTCAACAGGAGCTTTGTCAACAGGGTTATCACAGACGAATATAAGGAACGGTCGAGAAAGATCGCTTCCGTAGTGGCCGGTGTTGTTGACCCTCTCAAGGTTAAGGCTGTAAGGGATGAAGCGGTTAAGGTATATAAAACCTCGGATACCCATGTGCTTATAGATGAATGGGGAAGCCCCGAGTCCGACGCATATGCTGCCCGGTATAAGCATATAGAGCAGATGGATGAATACAAGGATCTCTTTAAGCAGCTTCAGAACATACAGCAGGCCAGTGAGGCAAGTGCAATCTATCTTGCATATCTGGATCAGGATGACAGGATCGCCATGTATCTTGTGGATGGAACCGTAAGGGATGTAAGCCGGGTCGGATGCCTTTTTCATTATGAAACGGGTCTTGTTGATGAAGCGGCAGTGGAAACAACAGGTATCCCGCCATATGAGACAAGGACCGATGCCAATGGCTGCCTTATCACGGCCGGAGTTCCGATCAGGTATAATGACGAGGTGATCGCATATGCTTATGATGACCTGTCGATGGATTATGTTGAATCTGTGACTGACAGGTACTCTTCCGTCAGCATTATGGCCATTATCGTCTGTCTGGTTCTTGTGTGCATAGTGGGTGTTATTCTTATGAACCAGTTTGTCGTCAACCCGATCAGGAAGCTTACCGATGTGGCATCCAAATACAGAATAGTAAATGATACGATGGGTAATCTTGAATCATCTGCTTTCAGGGAGCTTAATATAAAGACGGGTGACGAGATCGAAGTTCTTGCCGAATCAATGAAGAAGCTTGAGGGAGATCTCAACGATCAGATAGAGAATCTCTTTGCCACCAGGCAGGAGCTTATGTCCACCAGGGAACATGCCGACATCATGAGTGAGATGGCCAACAGGGATGCCCTTACGGGAATAAGGAACAAAAGGGGATACGAGACCGAGATACAGCGGATCAATAAGGGAATCGCCATGGGCAACACCAAGGTGGGGGTTGTCATGGTCGATATGAACGATCTTAAGGAAGTAAACGATCAATACGGACATGAGAAGGGCGACAAGGTAATATGCAGCCTGTGTGATATGCTTTGCTCGGTATTCAAGCGTTCACCCGTATTTCGTATAGGCGGTGACGAATTTGTAGTGATCGTATCCAATTACGATTATATTAACCTGGAGAGCAATGTCGATAAGTTCAAGAAGAGTGTTGAACATAATATAAAAGAGATCGAGCTGGAGCCCTGGGAGAGGGCCAGTGCAGCCATAGGGTATGCCATATTTGAGGAAGGTAAGGATATTGCGATCGAGGATACCCTTAAGCGCGCAGACGAGCAGATGTATGCCTGCAAGCAGGAAATGAAGGAAAAATACAATAATTTAACGGAGACGGATAAATGAATACTATAATTTCAATGATCTCAGGCCATGTGGAAGAGGCCTTTGAGAAGGCGGGATATGATAAGACCTACGGCAAGGTTACCTTAAGCAACAGGCCTGATTTGTGTGAATACCAGTGTAACGGAGCAATGGCGGCGGCTAAGCAGTATAAGAAGGCGCCGCTTGTTATTGCCACGGATGTGGCTGCTTTGCTTAAGGAGGATGAGGTTTTTTCGGAAGCTGATGCAGCGGCACCGGGTTTCCTCAATCTGAAGATAAGTGATGAATTCCTGACGGATTATCTTGTAAAGATGCGAGATGCCGACAAGTTCGGGCTGCCTGTTAAGGAAAGCGGGGACAAGGTCATCATTGATTACGGCGGGCCGAATGTTGCCAAGCCTCTGCATGTCGGACATCTGCGTTCGGCAATAATAGGAGAGTCTATAAAACGGATCCTTAGATATGCCGGCGATGAGGTGACGGGAGATATACATCTTGGGGACTGGGGACTTCAGATGGGGCTTATCATGGCCGAATTGAGAAGAAGAAAGCCTGACCTTCCCTATTTTGACGAAGGCTTTACGGGTGACTATCCGGCCGCCCCTCCGTTTACCTTATCCGAACTGGAGGAGATATATCCTACAGCATCCGCAAGATCCAAGGAAGATGATGACTTTAAGAATGTAGCCATGAATGATACCTTTATGCTTCAGAAAGGCGATAGGGGGCGTACTGCCCTGTGGCAGCATATAATGAACGTTTCCATTCCCGACCTTAAGCGTAATTACGAGAAGCTTAACGTATCATTCGAGCTCTGGAAGGGAGAATCAGATGCAGGTCCGTACATAGGGCAGGTAGTCGATACGGTGAAGTCAAAGGGTCTTGCATATGAAAGTGAGGGAG
Organism: Lachnospiraceae bacterium; assembly: GCA_045131145.1. Lineage (GTDB taxonomy): Bacteria > Bacillota > Clostridia > Lachnospirales > Lachnospiraceae > UBA2868. Next base: position 4,072 of record JBGUQP010000500.1, read on the forward strand.
CCCTTGTGGTTGATGTTAAGGAGGAGACTGACACCAAGGAGGTCCCGCCCTGTATGATCCTTAAGTCGGACGGTGCGGCACTCTATACCACGACGGATATTGCAACACTTTACGAACGCCGTCGGGATTTTGCTCCCGACAGGGTCCTCTATGTTGCGGACAAGCGCCAGGAGATGCATTTTACCCAGGTGTTCAGATGTGCGAAGAAGGCAGGGATCGTAAGTGATGATACGGGACTTAAGTTCCTTGGTTTCGGCACAATGAACGGTAAGGACGGCAAGCCTTTTAAGACCCGTGAGGGCGGGGTGATGCGCCTTGAAGTCCTGTTAAATGAAATAAACGAGGAAATGTATAAAAAGATAAAGGACAATCACGAGGTGGACGAGGATGAGGCTCGGGCTACCGCAGGACTGGTTGCCCTTGCAGCCGTAAAATACGGTGACCTGTCCAACCAGGCAGCCAAGGATTATATATTTGATACAGACAAGTTCACCTCATTCGAGGGCAATACAGGCCCCTATATCCTCTATACGATCGTCAGGATCAAATCGATCCTTGGTAAATACACCGAGGCCGGCGGAAGTGTGGAAGGGCTTAAGTTCAACAGCGCTCTCAATGATACGGAGAAGGCACTCATGCTTGAACTTGTCAAGTTCTCTCAGGTTATGATGAGTGCATACGATGAACTCGCACCCCATAAGATATGTGCTTTTATCTATGATACTGCCAACGCGTTCAACCGTTTTTATCATGAGAACAGGATCTTGACCGAGGAGGATAAGGTTAAAAAGGAGGGCTTCCTTGCACTCCTTAAGATAACCATGGAAATACTTGAGACGGGGATAGATCTTCTGGGTTTCTCATCTCCCGAGAAAATGTGAGTATTTGTCATGAGGGGTACCACGAAGTGGTGGAGTCCTTATGACATGAGGATGCCTTATGACACAGACATGCCGCCAAGCGTAAGCTAGGGGGCGATACATAGAGGAAGAACCATTTACTAATAAGGAGAACTATAATGGACAAACCGCATCCGATCCGTATTAAGCGTGAACTTGCCCACCACGGGTCTATAGTTGATTTTTATACGGATACGATGAAGCTCCCGGACGGGCGGGAGGAGATATTCGACTTCATACAGCACAGAGGAGCGGCCGCAGTCATACCTGTACTCCCTGACGGGCGGATACTCATGGTGAGGCAGCACAGGAATGCAGTTGATGCCTATACTATAGAGATCCCGGCCGGAGGACTTGATTCCCCTGAGGAACCTACCCATGAATGTGCCTACAGGGAACTTGAGGAAGAGACCGGTTATTATGCTGACAGGGAGGACGTTACTTTTCTTCTAACCTTCTATTCGACGGTAGCATACTGCAATGAGAAGATAGATATCTACGTTGCGAAAAACCTTACAAAAACGGGCCAGCACCTTGACGATGATGAATACATAGATGTATTTGCCTACACTATAGACGAACTTACGCAGATGATTTTTGACGGTAAGATCGTAGACGGGAAAACGATAGCAGGTCTGATGGCCTACAGGGCTAAGTTTATAAACTGAATATTTAGTTTACATATCGAAATGAACGCTAATGGTATTATGTAAACCATCAGCGTTCTTTTTATGTAAATCGAGACCGATTTGTATATTTTTTTTACAAATCTTTTTACTAGATGTTGTTATCCTCAAAAGCCATCGGGACAATATCTTGCGTATCCGGGTGAAAAACACCAAAACACTAGGAAATATGCGGAAAATTGCAATTGCTTTTCGACCGGAATCTTATTATAATATGTATTGTCTGGTACATAAATCCCAGCTTTTTTTATGGGAAGAAGGGTTTACAGGGTTACATGGATCAAGCTGTTAACGAATACATTTCGTATTTACATAATGTCAAGAAAGCATCGCTTAATACAGAGCAGTCCTACCACAGGGATCTTAAGAAGCTGGTAGCTTATCTGAATGATAAGGGCATTAAGGATATTGAGGATGTAAACGACAAGGTGCTTCTTGCATATATCGAAGATATTCAGGCCGGTGGAGCCAAGGCCTCCACGGTATCCAGATCGATCGCATCGATCAAGGCATTCTTCCATTATATTCATTCAAAGGACATGATAAGCAAGGACCCTTCATTATTGCTGAAGGCTCCCAAGATTGAGAAGAAGCTTCCCGAGATACTTACCACGGAAGAGGTCATAAGGCTGCTCGAACAGCCCAAGGGTGATTCGCCCAAGGAACTTAGGGATAAGGCCATGCTGGAACTCCTGTATGCAACCGGAATCCGTGTTACCGAACTCATCAACCTTCAGGTAGATGATGTCAACCTTAAGATGAGCTATCTGGTGTGCAGGGAGGGCAGTAAGGAGAGGGTGATCCCCTTCGGAAGCGAGGCCAAGGATGCAATGATGCATTACCTTAAGTCGGCAAGGGATGCAATGATACTGGAAAAGTCATGCGATCTTCTCTTTGCCAACTGCTCGGGACAGCATATGAGCAGGCAGGGTTTCTGGAAACTCATAAAATATTACGCCAAGAAGGCCGGCATAGCAGCAGATATAACACCGCATACCTTGAGACATTCCTTTGCGGCGCATCTGGTCCAGAACGGAGCCGATCTAAGGAGCGTTCAGGAGATGCTGGGGCATTCGGATATATCGACCACGCAGGTATATGCGAACATGAATCACAATCATATCCGAGAGGTTTATTCCAAGGCTCATCCGCGAGGATGAGCCTTGTGCTGTTAACAGGAGAAAGAGCCGGAGATAGAGTATGAAGATGCTGCTGCCGCCCAACTGGGACAAGCCGGGTGCGGGCAATAACAAACTGTGTGCCAAGTTCGAGAAAAAAGTGTATAATAACAAAAGCGGAAGCCTGAATTACAGGTATTATGAGCCTTGTGCCCGAAATGGTAAGCCTCTGCCGCTTGTCTTGTATCTTCACGGAGCCGATGCTGCAGGGGACGATAATGAACTTCAGCTTTCGATGCATGATATCGGGACATTTCTGGTCCGTGATGATATGGCTCTACGTTACCCCTGTTATATACTTGCACCCCAGTACGGCGAGATGAAACACTGGGCAATGCCCGAGATGAAAGACCTTTTGTGGGATCTTGTCGATGATACGATAAAGGCCCGCCGTGATATAGATGTAAACAGGATATATGTATACGGCTACAGCGCCGGTGGAGTGGGAACCCTGCGCCTTATAAAGGAGAGGCCCGGATTCTTCGCCTCGGCCCTGTCCATATGCGGGGCGACGGGAAGCTGGAATATTGACAACCTTCTGAAGACTCCCCTGTATATGGTCCACGCGGCGGATGATACGATCGTTAAGGCGACCTACAGGACTAAGGACACGGGCTTTCCGGGCAACTACGGATCGGCAGATATTTATGACCGCTTCGGCGGGGAACATAAGGATATGAAATATGATGAATATC
>JBGUQP010000501.1:0-3452 GCA_045131145.1 Lachnospiraceae bacterium
CGACGGCCTCAGGGTTGTCCTATGGGTGGCAGGGTGCGATCATTGCTGTAAGGACTGTCACAACCCCATGACATGGGACCCGGACGGCGGGCTGCCTTTTGACGATAAGGCCAAACAGGAGATATTTGAAGAACTTGATAAGGACTATATATCGGGAATAACATTTTCGGGCGGAGATCCCCTTCATCAGGCCAACAGGTATGATGTCCTTGAATTTGCCAAGGAAATAAGGGAGAAGTATCCCAATAAGACGATATGGCTCTATACCGGTTATCAGTGGAAGGAAATACACGAATTTCAGATAGTAAAGTATGTTGATGTCATAGTTGATGGTGAGTTCGTAGCAGATCTTAAGGATGTTAAGCTTCTGTGGAAGGGGAGCAGCAACCAGAAGGTCATCGATGTACAGGAGACTTTAAAGAGTGATGATCCGTTGGATCCGGTGATCCACTGCCCGGATTACTATGTCTAAGATAAGTGTCGAAATACATACAACAATCTTGCTTGCAAGGATGGTTGTATGTATTTATGACACAAGAAAGCATGAGGAATTAGCGATTTCGTAAGAAATCAGCGGTTTCCGAATGCTTTCAGGATTGCGGGAACGAAGTGGAGCAATCCGTTTATCTTAGACAACCCGGATGGGAATAGAGGAATCAGCAAAAGGAGATAAAAATGAAAGAAACAATAAAGATAACCTACCTGTCGGATAAAATAGACAAGCTTACATACATAGAAGGCAAGTCCGACTGGATCGATCTTCGTTCGGCCGAAGATATTGAGCTTAAGAAGGGGGACTTCCACCTTATTAACCTCGGTGTGTCCATGTGCCTTCCCGACGGTTATGAATTGCTCATAGCACCCAGGTCTTCAACCTTTAAGAATTTCGGAATAATCCAGACCAACAGTGTGGGCGTGGTAGATGAATCCTACGGCAAGACAAGCAGTAAGGATGTCCTTATGATGCCCGTATATGCAGTCCGTGACACCCAGATCCACGTAAACGACCGTGTATGCCAGTTCCGCATAATAAAACACCAGCCGGTGATCGATTTTGTGGAGGTTGAGGCAAATGATGCAGGAACAGCAAGGGGCGGTTTCGGGTCGACCGGGGTGAAATAAACTTATTTGCTCAACTAAATAAGATAAAAGTCAGTAGAAAATACTATAAAGTTTACATGAGGAAGCACAAGATCGCCCGGGTCCTGCCCGGCAGCATAGCAGAAGAAATGGAAATCGAAGTCGGCGATCTCCTGATAAAGATTAACGATCAGGAGATGGACGACATTTTTGATTACCAGTATCTGGCCCAGGATGATTACCTTGAAGTCCTCATCGAGAAGCCCTCGGGCGAGGAGTGGCTCCTTGAGATCGACAAGGACCCGGATGAAGACCTGGGGATAGAATTCGATAACGGCCTGATGGATTCCTACAGGTCATGCGCTAACAGGTGTATTTTTTGCTTTATCGACCAGATGCCAAAGGGCATGCGAGAAACCCTGTACTTCAAGGATGACGATTCCCGCCTGTCATTCCTGCAGGGGAACTATGTGACACTCACCAACATGAGTGATCATGATCTTGACCGCATAATAAAATATCACATGTCACCAATAAACATATCCTTCCAGACAACCAACCCTGAATTAAGATGCATGATGTTAAATAACAGGTTTGCAGGTATCGCTCTTAAGAAGGTTGACCGCCTGTATGAAGCAGGAATAACCATGAACGGACAGATCGTTCTGTGCAAGGGGATAAATGACAGGGAAGAACTTGTCAGGAGTATAGAAGACCTGAGTAAATATCTGCCGCATCTCCAGTCGGTATCGGTAGTACCCGTAGGTTTGTCCAAACACAGGGAAGGACTGTATCCCCTGGAACCGTTCACAAAAGAAGATGCAATAATAACGGTTGATATTATTGAGAAATACCAGAGATCTTTATATGAGCAATATGGTATTCACTTCATTCATGCCTCAGATGAATTCTATCTGCTTGCGGACAGGGACCTGCCCGAATCAGACAGATATGACGGATATCTGCAGCTTGAAAACGGAGTCGGTATGATGCGCCTTCTTTTTGATGAATTCGCCAAAGCTAAGGAGGATCTTACAGCCTTTTTACAAAAGCATCCCGAATCCCTGAATAAAAAGAGAAGAATAAGCATGGCCACAGGAAGGCTGGCCGCACCTTATATAAGGCAGCTGACAAAGGAGCTTGAAGAAGTTCTGAATGATACGGTGGTTAAGGTGTACGATATACGTAACGATTTCTTCGGTGAGATGATAACCGTTGCAGGTCTTCTTACAGGACAGGATATAATAGCGCAGCTTAAGGATGAAGACCTGGGTGACCGCCTTATCCTGCCCCAGTGTGTTTTAAGGTCGGGAGAGGATGTTTTCCTCGATGATTACAGGCTTTGCGACCTTGAAAATTCTTTACAAGTACCTATAGATATTGTAAAATCAAGCGGATGGGATTTTGTGGAAGCTATAATGGGAGAGAAGATTTATGAGTAAGCCGATAGTGGCCGTGGTTGGAAGGCCTAATGTCGGTAAATCGACATTGTTTAATGCCCTTGCAGGCGAGAGGATAAGTATCGTTAAAGATACACCCGGTATTACAAGGGACAGAATATATGCACAAGTGTCATGGCTGGATCATGACTTTACACTTGTAGATACCGGCGGCATAGAACCGGAAAGCAAGGACGTGATCCTGTCGCAGATGAGGGAACAGGCCCAGATAGCCATAGATACTGCGGATGTTATCATATTCATGGTTGATGTTAAGCAGGGACTTGTTGATTCGGACAGCAAGGTTGCGGATATGTTAAGAAGAGCTAAGAAGCCTGTGGTCCTTGCGGTAAACAAGGTTGATGACATCAAGAAGTACGGTAACGATATATATGAATTCTATAACCTGGGAATAGGGGAACCTTACGGGATATCGTCGGCGAACATGATGGGGCTCGGTGATATGCTTGACGTTGTGGTGTCCTATTTTCCGGAATCATCGGGTGAGGAAGAGGAGGATGACAGGCCCAGGGTTGCAATAGTGGGCAAGCCCAATGTGGGTAAGTCGTCTATCATAAATAAACTTCTCGGTGAAGAAAGGGTCATTGTATCGGATATAGCGGGAACAACAAGGGATGCGGTGGATACCCCTGTTGTCCATAACGGACACGAATACGTTTTTATTGATACAGCAGGGCTTCGGCGTAAGAACAAGGTCAAGGAAGAACTTGAGCATTTCATGGTTGTAAGGACCGTGAGTGCAGTAGAGAGGGCGGATGTTGTGGTCCTCGTTATCGATGCAGTGGAAGGCGTTACGGAACAGGAAGCCAAGATCGCAGGAATTGCCCATGATTCGGGTAAGGGAGTCATAATAGCCGTAAACAAGTGGGATGCGATTGAGAAGAATGACAAGACTGTTTACGAGTATGAGGG
>JBGUQP010000502.1:0-6457 GCA_045131145.1 Lachnospiraceae bacterium
TTATAAGATTTCTCACCGAAGCCTTCAAGTTTACATAACTCATCCTTGTGGACCGACAGCCTGAATATGTCGGCATATTCATGAATATATCCTTCGGCGATAAATTTCTCCAGGGTATTCTCCGACAGACCGTCGATATTCATAGCATCCCGGCTCACAAAAAGTGTAAATGACTTGATCTTCTTGGCCGGACAGGATGGATTATTACAGTATAGAGCCTCTGTATCATTGATCTTGCGTATTTCCGTCTTCCCGCCGCATGCCGGACATTTATCGGGTATGATACTCTCCGTTTCGCTGTCATACCTGCCCGAACCCGTTATATTCTCAGCGATCTGCGGGATGATCATATTGGCCTTGTATACGGTTATCTTATCGCCTATCCCAAGCTTTAACTCTTTAACAATGCTCACATTATGTACGCTCGCCCTCTGAACCGTGGTCCCTTCAAGCTCAACCGGTTCAAATATTGCAACAGGATTTATAAGGCCTGTACGGCTGGGGCTCCATTCGATCTTAATAAGCCTTGTTTCCCTAATCTCATCCTGCCATTTGAAGGCTATGGCATCCCTTGGGAACTTGGCTGTACGTCCTAAGGACCTTCCGTACTCTATATCGTCATATGTCAGCACAAGACCGTCGGAAGGAATGTCATTATCAGACACAGAATCTGCGAAATACTGTATCCTGTCCAATATGTCGGATTTATTTACCACGTGATATTCAACGACCTCAAAGCCCTGATTCTTAAGGAATTCCATCTGCTCCCTGCGCGAATTCTTAAAATCAACACCATCCGCCTTAACAAGGGTAAAGGCATACAGCCTGACGCTTCGTGCAGCCGTAACCTCGTTGTTAAGCTGACGGACGGAACCCGAGCATAAGTTCCTGGGATTCTTGTACCTGGCATCTATGTCTTCAATGGTTTCATTTATCCTGTCAAAATCAGAATAGCTGATAACCGCCTCCCCACGCAGTATAAGCTCGCCTTTATAGGGTATTGAATGAGGGAGATTTATGAATGTCCTGGCATTCCCCGTGATCACTTCACCTATCTCACCGTTACCGCGGGTTACCGCTTTAAAAAGATTGCCATCCCGATATGTAAGTACTATGGTCAGCCCGTCAAGCTTCCATGACAGGAGGCCTTCCTTATCCTTGAGCCAGTCGCGGAGGGCTTCCCTGTCCTTGGTCTTGTCAAGACTAAGCATGGGGCTCTCATGGGCTTCCTTGGGAAGCTCATCAACAGCCTCGAAACCAATCTTTATCGTGGGTGAAGACGCAAGAACCGTCCCCGTGTCCTCTTCGAGGGAAACGAGTTCATCATAGAGTTTATCGTATTCATAATTGCTCATGATCTCCCTGTCCTGAGCATAATATGCTCTCGATGCCTCGTTAAGGATCTCTATGAGTTCTTTCATTCTCTTTATTTTGTCCATATTTACCCTCATCAGTCAGCTTCGCTGACACAACTCTTTCAATCTCATAACCTCATCATCTCTAAGCTTCCGATACTTCCCTACAGCAAGATCTCCCAGCTCAATATTCATGACCCTTACCCTTACAAGCTTTCTTACCCTGTATCCGAAGGCCTGACACATCCTCCTTATCTGCCTGTTAAGTCCCTGAGTAAGGATTATTGAAAAAGAATTATCTGTAACACGTGTGATCTTACACTTCTTTGTGGTAACATTCAGTTCTTCCAAAAACACACCCTTGCTCATCTTATATAAGATAGCGTCCGTTATTGTTTTATCAACCGTAACTATATATTCTTTCTCATGCTCATTCCTTGACCTCATCATTGCATCAATGAGATCACCGTCATTGGTCATGATAAGGAGTCCCTGTGAATCCTTATCAAGACGTCCGCTATATGTTATGCGTTTGGGGTAATTAAGATAATCGATGACATTGTTCTCCTCCATCTTCTCTGAAGTACACACAATGCCTTTGGGTTTATTGAAGGCAAGATATATCTTCTCATCCGTGCCCGATATGACCTTACCGTTGACCCTGACCTCACTGCCGGGAATTATCTTCATACCCCGCACAGCCGTCTTACCGTCAACGGTAACAGCCCCCTTATCAATCAGCTCATCGGCTCCCCTTCTTGAACATATGCCGCATTCCGCCAGATATTTATTTATTCGTATTCCCTCATTCACGGGTACTACCTGCCATTAATCATTATACTGTCCATCGCCGCTAAGATATTCAGCTCCGGCCTCCTCACATCTTGCCTCATGCTCCTCATATATGGGTGCGACCTGTTCCTTAAGCCTGTCATATCTGTCGCTTATACTCTTTTTGTATGTGGGATTTAAATTACACCTGTAATACATCTTTATCAGGCCGGATCTGAGACCTGCCTTATCATCCAGCAGGCAGTGCCCCACCCGGATGTATAGATCCCTCATGTCCTCTATGTATTTGGGATTGCACAGTTTGTAGTATTCCAACGCCTTAAGCGGTTCATGCATATGATAATATATCTCACCTATATACATATTAAGCTCGGTATCCAGCATGGAACCCGGTCTTACTCTGGAAACCAACGGAAGATACTGTTCAAGCGCCTCATCATACCTGAGAAGCCCCATAAGCCTCCCGGCATAATCAAGATCCGTACCGGATAATATATCATCTATTAACGAATCATCAAAAACCTTATCCATAACATCTTCAACAGTGGCCCTCTCACCCTCGATCGTAAAGATAACAACAGGTTCATCCACTGCAACCGTATCGTAAAACTTAAGCTTGTCGTTAAGCTTGCCCCGAAGCACCGACCTCATATGCTCATCAGCCACAGGCTTGATATCATAAAAGAGCCTGAGCTGCATGAGGATATACTTAAGGACTTCATACCTTAAGGTATCGACCGCTATCTCGGGAATCTCATCCTCGTTAAGATTCTCCCATTGTTCGTATTCCCTCTCGTTCTCCCTTCCTCCATCGGAAAGCCTTATCTTTATTGAGTACGGCCTTCCAATTGCAGTAAGATCATCCCCATCTATAAGGTAAACTTCCTTACTTACAAAGTCACCTGCAATCCTGGTCAATATAGAGTCAAATTGTAATTGTAATGAATGGTTTAGCCGTATAAACATATTTTTCACCTTTACAATTATATAGAAACCATATCAATAAAACATTTTATAATACATATTTTACTGCAAGAGGTGGCAGCTTGTCCAATCCTGCGCATATCAGGGCTTGATCTTATATGAAAAGCCTCCGTCCAAAGGTTTGCATGTTATGTTCAACCCCTTCAGTGTTCTGTTATTTAATATAACCTTTGAATCAACATAAACGTAGTAAAAATACAGGTCAAGATTATAGTCGCTCCAATACTCATATGTGCAAAAGCCATATCTTGCACCAAAATAGTCCGGCTTGGAAACTTTAAGATTTAACGGTCCATAGTAGGCAGATGAAACAAATTCAACATAAAATCCACCGTCCGTTTGTTCTGACCTTAACCTCAGGAAAAGCGCAGGCTTAAAATTCACGTAATAGTCGGACGTGGCTGAATAACCCGTACCATCTGTCGTTTTGGCTGTAACGGTGAGCTTCATCGCCGGTCCGACCTTGTTTTTCCTGTCATAGTAGCCAAGGGACATCATTCCCTTCTCCCACTTGCCGGCATCAATACTGATCTTGCCATCCTTGCTTATCTTGACTGCATCCTTCAACGTTTCGGTCACATCTTTGGCATTTTTATCATCATAACCCACAGCATAAGATATTCCGTTTGAATTTTCTAACAGTACAGGGCATTTCCCCGAGATCTTAAAGCTCCAGCTTACTGCCTTTATCCCCGGATTACCGTATGCATTGCCAAGAACTGCCGTAGCCTTAGCAGATTTCCCCGCTATTATAGTATTATATGAAGAATCATTCGGAAGCAGAGTCAATCCTGACGCAGGAACTATGACATTAACCTTGACCGAAGCCTTCTTCCCCGACCCGTCATTTGCGGTTACATTTATTTTGGCTGTTCCGGGCTTAATACCTCTTACAACAACGCTTGAGCCCGTATCGTTTCCACTTATTATTGCGATCTTACTATTACTGCTAGACCATACAGCATCAGTAAATTCCCTGCCTTCATCATCAAGTACCTTCAAGGTGATCCTGTCATTGTCACCGGACAGATTACTTATATTGCATGTATATATTCTTACAGCGGCAAGCTTCCCTTTTTTATCTGTTTCAGTCCTGCTGTCACTGCCTGCGCTTATACTTATGTTCTTAACCTTATTACGGATTTTTACAAGCATTGTCCCATATACATTTGATCCGTCTTCGGCAGCTGCTAAGATTGTAAAGCTTGTTCCTGTTTTGGCCGTTCCCGCAACACTCACCTTGCCCGACGGACTGATGGTAACCCCCTCAGGTACAGTGCCTGATATCTTCCAGCTTAAGTTTTTATTGTTAATATCAGAGGGCAGAATACCTGCTTTATATGTACAGGCCTGACCGGGTGCTATGACTGTCTGACCCGTTATCGTGATACTGTCTGCAAGCCTTATTACATTTACATTAACGCTTGCGCTTTTATTTGAACCATCCAGTATCTTAAGTGTTACCTTTGCATTACCCTTCCCTGCTGCAGTTATCCTGACACTTCCGTCAGAGAGCTTATCAGCCTTAACTACCTTGGTATCACTGCTTATCCATTCGTATTTATATGATGACAGTGAAGCCTTGCTGCCATTTACATCTATAAGTTCTTCAACTGCGATAACGGCAGAAGCCGGATCACTGCTTTTATATGCTAGCTCCATTGTATCCGCATTCAGCTTAACACTTCTGACTTTTGCAGCTGCCTGGGCTGATTTGTCCGGAGCTGTCACATTAAACTGAACAGCCTTTCCTATCCTGCCGTTGCCGGTTACAACCTGTGCATTTATAACAATACTGGATGCACTCGGGAAATCATCAAGCAATATTTCACTACTGTATACACTTCCGTTAACAAGTTCACCATCCTTAAATGCCGGTTTACTTCCGTCTGTAGTATATACTATTGTATCGCCCGAGCCTGATGTCGTTTTTGTTATAATGAGTCTTGACCCTGCAGGAACCGCCTTCTTAAGATCTGTGATGACCGTTCCCTTGGAATCCGTCACAATGAAAACAGGAGCCGCCTCATCGTCACTGAACATGTTGGAAGCATTGACTATACCCTTGCCTGCTTCGGATGAACCGACTTTGGTAGCTGATTTCTTAAGGATATTCTCCATTGCCCCGGGGCCTGGATTACCGTAACGGCTCATGTATAAAGCCGCAACACCTGATACTATTGGAGCAGACATGGAGGTACCGCTTAATATCCTGTAATCATTACCGATATAAGTGGACATAATATTTGAACCCGGAGCAGCTATATCGGCCCATTTGCCATAATTGGAAAACTGCGACAGGGTCCCGTCTTTATTAACTGAAGTAACTGCTATGACATGATTCATAGAAGCTGGGATATTCATATAATTACTTCCGTTATTTCCCATGGATGCTATGACTGTAATACCCTTGGAGTATGCATTGTTTACAGCGCTCTGTAATTCCGTTGAATACCCGAATCCCCCAAGACTCATGTTTATTATATCCACATTATTTGATGCAGCCAGATCTATGGCAGAAACAAGATCCTTGGTAAGATAAGTGTTACTGCTCCCAAATATATTAAGAGAAACAATGCTTACACCCGGTGCAACGCCGGCACCTCCGGCTTCATTGCCTGCAGAGGCAGCGATAATACCTGCGACATGGGTTCCATGATACTGCCCCGATGCCGGTGCGGCTGCAATACTGCCAACCTTTATCTGGGTTACCCTGTCCTTAAGATCGGGATGATCAGCCTGAACACCACAGTCTATTACCGCAACTTTGATAGAACTTCTTCCCATCGTTACCGGCCAGGCTCCATATGTTCCGATCATTTCATGGAACCACTGATAATCAGAATCATCCGGATCCTTCAGGTATTTATCCGGTTTGGCCAGAAGCGGTTTGGCGCCATTTACGCCCTGCACCCAGGCATTATAATCACCTTTTTCGGGTACAGTATAGTTATCCGGTAAAAGCCCCGATTCATCGCCCTTTTCATCCTCTTCATTGATGATCACAGGTTCTTCCATCCTGGTTATATAGTCGGGGGACACCGGCGGCATCAGGTTATCGCCGCTTGCTGCGATGATAGCATCGTAAACACGTACACCTTCGGGAAGCTCAGCCGTTGCCAGCTTAGCTGCTTCTATATATTCGGTCAGCTGTGCATTGTAAGCTTGAGCTATAAGCCGGGCCTCTTCATCCGAATCAGCTGAATAGAGTATCTCGCCTGCAACATAATCAATACCCTCTTCCATGCCTTCAAGCATACCTGCAACATCATGTTCCCGAAGCTGTCTTTTTTTATCCAGCTCCTCTTCACTAAGCCTGTATCCTT
>JBGUQP010000503.1:0-3368 GCA_045131145.1 Lachnospiraceae bacterium
AATTATATAGTGAGTGACAGACGGTAGGATATTGAACACCTCATCAGTCAGCTTCGCTGACAGCTTCCCCTCAAGGGGAAGCCAAGAATAAGCGGAAACCTTGATATCCTCGACTCAGGGGGAAACCAGGAATAAGCGGAAACCTTGATATCCTCGACTCAGGGGGAGGGTGTCCCGAAGGGACGGGTGAGGTGGCAGGACAAAATATTTGAGAAAATGCGGAGGAATGATAAGACATGGAGAGCAGTAAGAAGATAATACTTACGGGTGACAGGCCTACGGGAAGGCTGCACCTTGGCCATTATGTGGGATCTTTAAAGAGGCGTGTGGAGCTGCAGAACAGCGGTGAGTTTGATGATATCAATATCCTTATCGCCGATGATCAGGCGCTTACGGATAATGCCGATAATCCCGGCAAGATAAGGGACAATATAATCAATGTTGTGCTTGATTACCTGTCGGTGGGACTTGATCCCGATAAGGTAACCATATGTGTGCAGTCGGCACTTCCTGCGCTGCATTCATTGACTTTCTATTATATGAACCTGGTAACGACGGCACGCGTGTCACGTAATCCAACCGTTAAATCGGAGATCCAGATGCGCGGCTTTGCCGATGAGGGCCTTCCGGTTGGGTTCTTCTGCTATCCCATATCACAGGCGGCTGATATTACGGCTTTTGATGCGACTATCGTTCCCGTGGGTGAAGACCAGCTTCCAATGATCGAACAGACAAGGGAGATAGTTGAGAAGTTCAACAAGACTTATGGTGACACTTTGGTGCTGCCCAAGGCTGTAATACCCGAGAATGAATTCCAGAGGCGTCTTCCAGGCGTTGACGGTAAGGCTAAGATGAGCAAGTCACTCGGCAACTGTATTTACTTATCAGACACACCTAAGACAGTCAAGAAGCAGGTTAACGGTAAGATGTTCACAGACCCTCAGCATCTTAAGATTGAGGATCCCGGACACATCGAAGGCAACGTTGTATTTACATATCTGGATGCCCTGTGTACCGATGACCATTTTAAAGAGTATCTGCCTGACTATAATAACCTGGATGAGATGAAGGAACATTATAAGCGCGGAGGTCTTGGTGACGGTGTATGCAAGAAGTTCCTTATCTCAGTCCTTGAGGAGGAGCTTGCCCCGATAAGGGAGAAGAGAGCAAAGTGGGAATCAAATATCGGAGATGTTTATGATATTCTGGCAGACGGAATAATGAGGGCCAGGAAGAAGACCGATGCGGTTCTTGCCCGTGTTCAGAAATCAATGAGGATCGATTATTTTGAAGACCGGTCGATCGTTAAGGAGTGGGAGGAAATGTTGAAGTCAGCTCAGTAATAGTTGAGCCCTCATCAGTCAGCTTGCGCTGACAGCTTCCCCCTTAGGGGGAAGCCGGGGATGTGGCAAAAGAACCGGCCCGGAGGCATAGGATGAGGCAAAAGAACCGGCCCGGCGGCATAGGATGAGCCCAAAAAACCGGCCCGGCGGCATAGGATGAGCCATAAGAACCGTCCCCGTGTCCCATATGAGCCAAAAGAACCGTCCCCGTGGCACGGGGAATAGAAGGAATTGTGAAATGGATGAGAAGAGAAGGATATCGCTTGAGAGAGCGGATGAACTGTATGAGGAGATAGAGGACTACCTTGCCTTTAAGGATGACTTTTTAAGGGAGACATCCGAGCGCAGGGATGTTCTGTCGAAGAAACATAAGGAAGAGCTTATGAATTACTTCGAGGCCACCGAAGATGACTGGAATGACTGGCACTGGCAGTTAAGACACAGGATAAGTTCGGTTTCCCTGCTCAGTAAGTTCATTAAGCTGTCTGATAAGCAGTATAAGATGTTCGAAGAGATATCGAAGAAGTTCAGATGGGCTACAACACCTTACTATCTGTCCCTGATGGATTATGAGGATATGAACTATCCGATAAATCTGATGGCACTTCCGAGCGCCGCCGAGAATGATACAAGCGGTGAACTCGATCCCATGAGTGAGGAGTATACTAACCCGGCGCCATGTATCACAAGAAGATATCCCAACAGGCTTATAATAAATGTTACCAGTTCCTGCGCCATGTTCTGCAGGCACTGCCAGAGAAGACGTAAGATAGGTGAGTGTGACAGGATCGAATCGGAAGAAAACATAGCAGCCGCTATTGAATACATAAAGAATACCCGCGAGATCAGGGATGTTTTGATAACAGGGGGTGATCCCCTTATGCTTCCCGATGAGATGCTTGAAAACATAATCAGGCAGGTGAGGGCAATACCTCATGTTGAGATAATAAGGCTCGGCACCAGGCTGCCTGTGACCATGCCTCAGAGAATAACACCTGAATTGTGTAACATGCTTAAAAAATACCACCCGTTCTTTATCAACACCCAGTTCAATCATCCGGGTGAACTGACAGAGGATGCAGTGAAGGCTTGCGAGATGATAGCAGATGCAGGTATCCCTATAGGAAACCAGATGGTATTTTTACGCGGCATCAACAATGATAAGTATATAGTACAGCTTCTTAATGAGGGGCTTCTTAAAGCAAGGGTACGCCCTTATTACATTTTCCATCCCAAACAGGTACTCGGGACCAAGCATTTTGAGATAACGGTCGAGGAAGGGCTTAAGATAATGAAGTACCTTCGCGGCCACACCTCGGGCCTTGCAATACCCCAGTATATCCTCAATGCACCCCACGGACTCGGAAAGATACCTCTCCTTCCGAGGTATATAGAAGAGAGCGATGATGAGCATGTTAAACTTACCACCTGGGAAGGGAAAGAAGTTGAAATCATATACTAGATTTAGTCTTGTAATAGAGCCCTTTATACTATATAATTGAATTAACCTGAAGTGTTCGATATATCTTGATATTTTGAACCTACATCACTTTAAACGGGAATCCTATATCTTCAGACGTACGTCAGGCCTCATTCTATCAGTGGAAGGCAGAAATCTGTTTGCGGTAACCCACCTGGCATTTTGCTAGGAGTCAAAATTCAAGAGTCGGCATTTCGGGGGCTTTTTTTTTCGGGGTTATGGTATGAAGAAGCTGTCTTTTGATAAGATAACTTACAGGCTTTATGTTTTGTCGGGTGAGATCAAGGATAATCATCTGGATGTCTATTCAGCCGGAACGGCATTTTATCTCTTCATATCCATCATCCCTTTTTTTATCGCATTATTTTCAATTGTACCGTATACGCCTATAACCGTGCAGGATGTGCTCGGTCTTTCAGAAATATTTCCCAGAGAATTCGATATCCTGATACAGGCAGTCACGGCCGAGGCTTATGTCAAGTCTTCGGCAAGACTGTGGATAGCTCTTATTGTTGCCGTATGGTCGGCGGCCAGAGGGATCATGT
>JBGUQP010000504.1:0-2966 GCA_045131145.1 Lachnospiraceae bacterium
GACGGGCTGACCTGCCTTGGCATGATAGGAATGGCAACACCCGCAGATGGGGTATCAAAGATGATACAGGTGTCGCTTATGAAGAACATAGTTATTATGCTCCTGGCTCTTCTCCTTACCGGGTGGTTCATCATGCACTTTACATCGGGTATAATAAATGTTATAGGCAGGATCATGCGGTTCCTTAAGGAGATATCAAACGGTAAACTTGATATCGAACCCGACCCTGTCCTTACGGAACGCAAGGATGAACTCGGGGAGATGGGAAGGCTTGCCAATGTTCTTCGCGGTTCCCTGCGCAAGCTTATCGAGCATGACCCCCTTACGGGTATTTATAACAGAAGATACGCGACAGGTAAGCTTGACAGCTTAAGGGACAAGGCAGTTCCATTCTCGGTTGCCATAGGTGATATCGATTTCTTTAAGAAATTCAATGACAAATACGGACATGACTGTGGTGACGCAGTTCTTATAGAGGTGGCCAGGACCATAAGCGAATACATGAGAGGGAACGGGTTTGCGGCAAGATGGGGCGGTGAGGAATTCCTCCTTGTCTTTGAGAACATAAGCGGGATGTCAGCGACCCTTGCCTGCGAGAAGGTGCTTGACCTTATAAGAGAGAGGCTGGTCGAATATGACGGTCAGCTTCTGTCGGTTACCATGTCTTTTGGTGTGGCAGAAGCCAGTCCTCTGATGTCGATTGATGAAAACATAAACAAGGCCGACGGAAGGCTGTATGAAGCCAAGGAAGGCGGAAGAAACAGGGTAGTGGGAGAGTGATATAATGTATCATCGACAGACAGCGACAGTTGCAAGATGGGAACCGATAGACGAAATAGACGGCTTCAAGGTGAGGCCCGGCCTTTTTGACAGGGTGGGAGCCAACTATATGTCCGGGGGTGTGAGCTTCACGGTTTATTCGGTAGGAGCCACCTCATGCACTCTCTGCCTCTTTAAACACAGGGAGGAGGAACCCTTTGCCTGCCTTAAATATCCTGAGAATTACAGGATCGGCAAGGTATTTTCAATGTTTGTCTTTGACCTTGATATCAAGGAGATAGAATACGCTTACTGCTTCGAAGGACCTTATGAACCCGAGAAGGGCCTTCTTTTCGATGAGAGGAAATATATCCTGGATCCTTATGCGAAGGCTGTAGCGGCACAGTCTACCTGGGGCAGGAAGATGGATGATGCCAAGTTCTTCAAAGCACGTGTGGTCCACTCTGATTTTGACTGGGGTGATGAGAAGGTACCGCGCCATAAGATGCAGGACCTTGTGATCTATGAGCTCCATGTGAGAAACTTCACGATTGACAAGTCATCCGGGGTTAAGAGTCCCGGAACCTTCAACGGTATTAAGGAGAAGATACCGTATCTTAAGGAGCTGGGTATTAACTGCATCGAACTTATGCCGATATTTGAATTTAATGAGATGCATAATGCCCGTGAGGTTGACGGTAAGCAGCTGCTGGAATGCTGGGGATACAATTCCACCTGCTTTTTCGCACCCAATACCGTTTACGCCACAACCGACGAGTACAATCACGAAGGCACGGAGCTTAAGGAGCTTATAAAGGAGCTTCATGAGAACGGTATCGAAGTAATACTGGATGTTGTCTTCAACCATACCGGAGAGGGCAACGAGAACGGTCCCTTCTTCTCATTCAAGGGTCTTGATAACAACATATATTACATGCTGACCCCCGACGGAAAGTATTACAATTTTTCGGGCTGCGGCAATACGCTTAACTGTAATCATCCCGTGGTCCAGCATATGGTACGGGAATGTTTAAGATACTGGACGGTCAATTACAGGGTTGACGGGTTCAGGTTCGATCTTGCCACAATCCTGGGACGCAATGAGGACGGATCCCCCATGAGCAAGCCGCCCCTTATTCAGAGCCTTGCCTTCGACCCTGTTCTCGGAGACGTCAAGCTTATAGCCGAGGCCTGGGATGCAGGCGGTCTCTACCAGGTTGGCAAGTTTCCTTCCTGGAACAGGTTCTCGGAGTGGAACGGAATGTACCGTGACGATATGAGGCGGTTCCTTAAGGGCGATGACGGAATGGCAGGTCTTGCCGCAACCAGGATAACCGGGTCGAGAGACCTTTATCCCGATGATATAGGAAGCCGTAATGCATCTGTGAACTTCCTTTCATGTCATGACGGGTTTACCCTGCATGATCTGTATGCATACAATGATAAACACAATGAGGCAAACGGCTGGAATAATACGGACGGTGCGGACGACAACCACGGCTGGAACTGCGGAGTTGAGGGTGAAACGAGTGATCCTGCCATTATAAAGCTCCGCAAACGGATGATCATGAACGCCTGTGTGGCCCTTATGATGAGCAGGGGGACACCGATGTTCTATGCGGGTGATGAGTTCGGCAACAGTCAGTACGGCAACAACAACGCCTACTGCCAGGATAACGAAATAGCCTGGCTTGACTGGAATGACCTTGAGAGGAACCGGGATATCTTCGAGGTTTTTAAGTTCATGATAGCCTTCAGGGATAAGCATGTCATCATAAGGAGAAACCAGAGCAAGAGCACCTATGCCATTCCCAAGGTAAGCACACATGGTTACAACGCATGGATGGATGAATATAACTGGGAGAGCAAGCAGGTGGGTGTCATGTATGCGGGCAAAGTCACCGGCAGGGACGATATAGTATATGCCTGCTTTAATGCCTACTGGGAGGAGATAGAGATAACCCTTCCGGATATACCGGGCAGGGACCACTGGCTGTGCGTGCTTGACACATACGCCGATCCTGTGATCAAGAGACGCAAGGTCGAAGGGCTGAAATATAAGATGGGCCCGAGAAGTGCCATCGTGATGGAATTCAGATAAACAGGCAAGGATATTTATGAAGCTTAGAGAAAACGGGACAATAATAAGGATATTTGCCGGCTTCTGCGGTGCGGTATGCATACTAGTGGGCGTACTGCTTATAAGG
>JBGUQP010000505.1:0-4219 GCA_045131145.1 Lachnospiraceae bacterium
GGAGAAAGCTGTGAAGTGTATTTCCAACGTAGAACCTGATTGCAAGGTAATATTGTAATAAATAAGGAGCAACGATCAGAAGCGGGACCGGACCTGTAACTTCGAATGAAGACAGCAGAACCGTCCCCGTGTCTTCATGAGTGTGCCAAAAGAACCGTCCCTGTGGCACGATAAAGGAAGATGGATATGACTAAGAAGCAGAGAACATCATTAATAAGGATCATAATAACGGCGGTAATATTCTTTCCACTTTTGATAGCTGAACATACCGGGGGATTGGATATACTACCTGAATGGGCAAAGCTTATCATTTTCCTGATACCCTATGGGATCATAGGATATGATGTTATAAAAAGAGCTGTAGTAAATATCGCCCATGGGCAGGTCTTTGACGAGAATTTTCTTATGATGGTGGCAACGCTTGGAGCCATAGTGGTAAGGGAATATTCGGAATCGACCGCTGTTATGCTCTTTTATCAGGTGGGTGAGCTGTTTCAGTCCTATGCCGTAGGTAAGAGCAGGCAGTCTATATCGGCCATGATGGACATGGCGCCCGAATACGCCAACCTTGAAACGGAGGATGGCATTGAAGAAGTTGATCCGGATGATGTTGAGATAGGAAGCATCATAGTCATTAAGCCGGGTGAAAAGGTGCCCCTTGACGGAACCGTTATCGAGGGCGAGTCAATGCTTGACACTTCTGCGCTTACAGGTGAGTCGGTACCCAGGAGGATAAGGGAAGGCGAGGAAGTTTACAGCGGCTGCATCAACGGGAACGGTACCCTGCGGGTAAGGACAAGTAAGGAATTTGATGATTCCACGGTTGCCAAGATCCTTGAGCTTGTCGAAAATGCCAGCGATAAAAAGGCTAAGGTTGAAAACTTCATTACAAGATTTGCCAAATATTATACTCCTGTTGTTACGTTTAGTGCTGTGGCGCTTGCCATCATCGGCCCTGTTGCGACTCTGGCAGGTAATTCTTCGCTGGAAACAGGTCAAGTCATTTCGATCTGGCTTCTAAGAGCATGTACCTTCCTGGTTGTCTCCTGCCCGTGTGCTCTGGTGATATCGGTGCCTCTTGGCTTTTTCGGAGGAATAGGTGCCGCATCAAGGAAGGGTATCCTTGTCAAGGGTTCCAATTATCTGGAGCTGGTATCCAAGGTTGATACGGTTGTGTTTGATAAGACTGGTACGCTTACAAAGGGTGAGTTTAAGGTAACTAAGATATTACCGTATAAGGACAGGTTTACACCCGATGAGCTTCTTGATATTACTGCTCATGCAGAATCATATTCAACCCACCCCATTGCCATGTCGATAATAGAAGCATACGAGGATGGGACCAGGACGGATCCTTCTTACACAAGATCTCTGGATTCCTCCAGGGTTGAGGATGCTCATGAGGATGCGGGTCATGGTGTGGATGTTAAGGTTGACGGCCGGATGGTTACGATCGGAAACGGTAAACATCTTGAGAAGCATGGGATAAAATACGATCCATGTGATGAGAATGGTACTATAGTTTACGTAGCGGTTGATGATGAATATGCCGGAGCCATAGTCATATCCGATACCATCAAGGAAGGTGTTAAGGAAGCCATAACCGGCATGAAGCAGGCCGGAGTTGCCAGATGCGTCATGCTTACAGGCGACAGGAAGGCGGCTGCCGAATATACGGCGCGCGACCTTAATATAGATGACTTTTATTCGGACCTTCTGCCTCAGGATAAGGTTGCAAAGGTTGAGGAGCTTCTTGTTAAAGAAGAAGACGGCAGATATCTTGCTTTCGCAGGTGACGGAATAAACGATGCGCCTGTACTGGCAAGGGCCGATATAGGTATCGCCATGGGTTCTATGGGTTCGGATGCGGCGATAGAGGCAGCGGACATTGTCCTTATGGATGATGACCTCAGAAAGATAGCATCGGTTATATCCATATCAAGAAGAACAATGAGTATTGTTAAGCAAAATATCGTATTTGCAATATCAGTCAAGATCCTTGTGCTTATTCTCAGTGCATTCGGCATAGCCAACATGTGGGCGGCGGTTTTTGCGGATGTAGGGGTTGCCGTGCTGGCCATACTCAATTCCATGAGGACGCTCAGGGATTAGGCATAACAGGGTAGAAGTGGCTTTTTCCCCTGATAAGTGATATAATCTCAATAACTGTGCAGGATAAAGTCATGCACGGCCACTCATACAGGCAGGGGAGATTTATCATGTACCAGCGAAGGTCAAACATACAGGATATTTTTCTGATGTTTGTTGATTCAATATGTGTAACCGTCGGACTCATTATCGCCAATTATATAAGGCATGGGTCCTTTTTCGGTATGCCCAGGAATGATATGAGGTTTTCGATCCTGTGGGGCATGTGTATAGTTGTCTTTCTTATAAGCAACCTGATGTTTCGAATAAACAAGGATTTTTACATCCGCGGACCCTTTCATGAGCTCCTGGTGGCATTCGGGAACAACATGCTCATCTTCGTGGGAGTAACGGTAATACTCTATTTCCTAAAACGAAGTGAATCTTCTTCACGAGGAGTAATGGTCCTGTTTATCATAATAGATACCCTGCTCATTACCCTGATACATCAGATCATCAAGGCCCTGCTTCCCGGTATGTATCAGCGTATGATGGACAAGACCAGAATGCTGCTGGTTACGGACAGGGAGCTTGCGGAGTCTTCAGTTGATGATGTCAGGGGATTTGCGGATTTCTCACAGGAGCTTATAGGCATTACCATACTTGATGATGCCGGGAAGAAGGAATTCAAGGGTCTTCCGGTCGTTGCAGATATAGATAACCTTACCGAGTATTGCAAGAAGGAGTCGCTCGATGAAGTTGTGATAGCCGTCGGCGATCACGGTAAGGGTATGTCCGACAGGCTGTTTAAGGTGATGGAAGACATAGCCCAGATGGGCATAATCATACATTACAGGATAACGCTGCCCGACCTTAACGGGGCAAGACATAAGATGCTCCTTAAGAGGGGCAACATGTATACGGTCACCTATGCCAATCAGATAACATCCATGGGTCAGGTGGTCGTTAAGCGCGTCATGGATATTGTGGGCGGAATAATAGGATGTCTGATAGCTGCAATCCTTTATGCGGTCCTGGGTCCGATCATCAAGCTCCAGTCACCGGGGCCGGTACTCTTTTCCCAGAAAAGGGTAGGACGTAACGGCCGCGTATTCAACATGTATAAGTTCCGGTCCATGTATGCGGATGCCGAACAGCGTAAGGCTGATCTTATGGACAAGAATGAGATGAACGGTCTTATGTTCAAGATTGAAAACGATCCAAGGATAACACCCATCGGGAGGTTCATGCGTAAGACCTCACTTGACGAATTTCCACAGTTTTACAATATCTTAAGGGGCGATATGTCACTTGTAGGGACAAGACCTCCGACAGTGGATGAGTTCAGTAAATACAGCTACTCCCACAAGAAGAGGCTGAGCTTCCGCCCGGGCCTTACGGGAATGTGGCAGGTTTCGGGAAGAAATGATATAAGTGATTTTGACGAGATAGTAAGACTGGATGTGGAATATATCGATAACTGGAATCTTCTGCTCGATATAAAGATACTGCTTAAAACTATAGGAGTCATATTTAAGGGGAAATAAAATGAAACACTACAGGGACTACACGAGCCTTAAGCTGATAAACATGTTTTCCGAATTTATCATAGTACTTGTATCGTACTTTGTATCAGCAGGGATAAGGTATTATCTGGGCCGTGACTTTATCCGGCTTTTTGACCTGCATGATGTTGTTGTTTTTATTCCCTTTGCGCTCGCGTGCGGCCTTTTCAGCGTTTTGTGCTATGTGATCTTCGGTGATTATTCAACCGTAAGGGTGAGGAGCGTACGAAGGGAGGCAACAAGGATCACCTTCGTTCAGGTTTTCACGGGAATAACGACGGCTGCAGTACTTTTTCTTACAAGGGGCAGTCAGTTTTCGCGAGTATGGCTGGTTATTTTTACTTTTCTTGCGATAGTGTTTCTGACAATAAAAAGGGTTGCCTTTTCGGCATACAGTCTCTATTACAGCAGGAAGCATCAGGGCCTGTCCAAGATCCTTATTATCGGCGAGGGCAATAATGCGGTCCGCTTCTACAGGGGACTTGAGAAGGTTCTCCATAAGGAGAGCGAGTACGCAGGGCATCTTGCCCTAAGAGAGGACCCGGCAATTCCCGGCTATCTGGGTA
>JBGUQP010000506.1:0-3368 GCA_045131145.1 Lachnospiraceae bacterium
CCTTATAAGACGGGTGGGTAATATCATTAATACCCATGGCCAGATACTGAAATATGAGGAACAGGCCAAAACAGATAAATTAACGGGTTTCCTTAACAAGGCCGCCGCAAATGAGCGCATAAGTGAGTTGTGCTCTAATGCGTGTGGCTGTTTATGTATTATAGACCTGGATTCTTTTAAACTTGTAAACGATATTTACGGACATGACACGGGTGATAAGGTGCTTACATCCTTTGCCGCGATCATGAAGGAGAGCCTCCCCTTTTCGGGCACTTTCGGAAGAGTGGGCGGGGATGAATTCCTTATTTTCTGTGAAGGGCTCAGGGATGAAGCTGATCTTAAGAAGTATTCCGATAAGATAAACGAAAGGATGCTCGAAGAAGCCAGAAATATAATGGGAGACCAGATGAGTATTCCGCTGGGTGCTTCCATGGGAGCTGTCATGGTTCCGGAAAACGGAAAGGATTTTCTGGAGCTCTTCCGGGTTGCGGACAGGGCCCTTTACCAGATAAAGAGCGGCGGCAAACACGGATATTCTCTCTATGTACCGGGCAGCGAGATAAGTGAAGATGATGTTCCGAAGGATATGGATCTAAAGACCCTGTCCCATATCCTCGAAGAGAGGAATATACCCCAGTCTGCCATGTGGATGGGACGTGAGGCCTTCGGAAATATCTACAGATATATGATCCGTTACATGGACAGATATCAGGGTACTGCCTACAAGCTCCTCTTTACGGGCCGTGTAACGCCAGGCAAGTATACACCGGTTGAGAGGCTTGAGATGATGGATCATGTAAGGGCTCTTCTGCAGGAATCCTTAAGAAATTCGGATATCATGATGCAGATAGGTGAGAATCATTTCTTCCTGCTTCTTCCCGAGATAAACGAATATAATGTCGAGCGCGTCATCGAGAGGATCTTCAAATCATGGCGCAATGATAAATTCAGCTCGGATGTCACACTTTCTGTTGAGAGTGAATCGATAAACCAGGACCTGCACGACAATCCGCATAAGGAAGAGATAAAGCCGGACTGGATTGTCGTGGTTGACGACGATATGTCAAACCTTACACTGGCCGGGAAGGTATTAAGCAAGAATAACATGAGGGTCACTGCCCTTCAGTCGGGTGAGGCCTTTCTTGAATTTATAAAAGATAATGACCCCGATCTGATTCTACTGGATGTAAAGATGCCTGGCATGGACGGTTTCGAGACCCTGTCCCTATTAAGGGAAAGGGGCGGAAATGCATTGCGTATCCCCGTTATATTCCTTACTGCGGATGAGGATGAGGATACGGAGACCAGGGGACTGGCCCTTGGTGCCATGGATTTTATAAGGAAGCCCATTATACCGGATACACTTGTTTTAAGGGTTAAACATACATTGGAGCTTGTCCTTCTGCAGAATCACCTGACCAGGGAGGTTGAACGAAAGACCGAGGAGAACGAGAACTTATCGCTCCATATTGTTAAGGCACTTGCTGAAGCCATAGATGCCAAGGATACCTATACCAACGGCCACTCAAGCCGGGTTGCGGAGTATTCCAGGATGATCGCAGAAAGGGCCGGCTATACGGATGAGAAGCTTGACGATATCTACATGATGGGCCTTTTGCATGATGTAGGTAAGATAGGCGTTCCGGATGCCGTTATCAATAAGCCTGCCAGGCTTACGGATGACGAATTTGCCCTTATTAAGAATCACCCGGTCATGGGAGCAAGGATACTTAAGAACATTAAGGAGATGCCGCAGCTCTCAAGCGGAGCCAGGTGGCACCATGAGAGATATGACGGCAAGGGCTATCCGGATGGTCTTACGGGTAAGGATATTCCGGAAGAAGCAAGGATAATAGCCGTTGCCGATTCATATGACGCAATGACCAGCAGGAGGAGTTACCGTGATCCCCTTCCGCAGGATGTTGTAAGAAATGAGATAGTAAAGGGAAAGGGAACACAGTTTGACCCCGATTTTGCTGATATCATGCTTAAGATGATAGATGAGGACACAGGCTTTGACATGAGGGAGCAATAATATGAATGAGAAAGGCATCGAAAGGAATGAGCTGTTTAAGACATCCCATATGGTAATTCTGATAGCATTTACCGTATTTTCCCTGATCCTTATGGGAGAATCATTCCTTATGGGCTGGGAAAAATGGGCTCTTGTTGTTATCTTCGTCGGAATAGCGATCAGCTGGACCCTTCATATCAGACAGATTCTCACCGAATACAACCGTCTGTGGGTTTACTCATTCTTTATGATGGGTACCTTTTTTTTCTATGGAACCCATGATACCAGCACATTTGATCTTGCAACGGTAATGGCATCGGTCATCATTCTGTTTACCATGACCGGTATGAAGCAGATGATAGCTCTCTGTCTCATAACATATTATCTGACCATGGCCTATGAGCTTATATCAATGGCCCATGCGGGTTATGTTTTTGACAGCCTTGAGATAAGCCGTGTCTTCCTTCATCTTGCCGTAATGCTTATGATAGGCTGGTTTGCCAGAGTCATTATAGACAAGTGGCTTATGGTCCTTGGAAGATCCATGGATGAGATCGAATTCTTAAAGGATGCCACCAACAGACTGGATGATTTTCTCGCCAACGTATCACATGAGATACGAACACCGGTCAACGCTGTTATCGGACTTACCGGCGTATGCATCGAGAAGGATGAAGACGGTGATCTTACCGATGACCTTAAGTCAATTCTTGAAGCCGGCAAGCGTGTGGGCGAACAGATAAGCGATATACTTGATTACTCCGAAATAGACCGTAAGATGCTGGTACGTAATGATGACGATTACATGCTGGCATCGGTCTTAAATGATCTCGTCAACCAGTTAAGACCCTATAAACGTGAGGAGATCGAGCTGGTAATTGATGTTTCTCCCGCTATTCCTTCAGTTATGCGGGGGGATGTTAACAAGCTTAAGAAGGTTCTCTGGCACCTTATAATGAACGGGCTTAAGTATACCTCCGAGGGCGGTATTTACGTAAGGATCGATTCGGTAGAAGAGGAATACGGAATAAACTTAAGGATAGAAGTTACGGATACGGGCATGGGAATGACTCCCGCAGAACTTGAGAGGGTATCCGAACGTTTCTACCAGGCTGATTCGGGACGTGCAAGACAGGGCAGCGGTCTGGGTCTTGGTATGCCCATAGTCAAGGGCTTTGTGGCTTCCATGGGCGGCTTCATGACCATGGAGTCAGCCAAGGGTAAGGGGACTACGGTAAGGGTTTCCCTACCGCAGGGAGTTGCCGACAGGGAAGGATGTATGTCCCTTACAAACAGACAGAACCTGTGCCTGGGTGCATATCTTCATTTCGACAAATATCCCGATCCCAATGTC